>JBEKNM010000540.1:0-3634 GCA_049522835.1 Mycobacterium sp. | reverse complement strand
CCACACACCCCGCACCCGCCCGAACCACACCCAAACGTCCCCACTACCCCCTGGCAGCACACCCGCCACTGGGTCGACACCGCAGCCATCGCACGCAGCGCACCAGGAATCCAGCACCGCACCGGGTTTGCGCCTGATGTGTCCGCGCAGGCCGAGTATTCGGACGGAACACTGGACTCCTGGTGCTACCGGATGGCTTGGCCGGTGCGGCCTTTAGAAAATGCTGGGAGAAACACTGAGCCGGCCGCCGAAACCTCAGACAGCGACCGGTGGCTCGTGGTGGGCTTTGCAGAGTTAGAAGCCGATCTGGCCGCCGAACTGGCCCGTGTCGTGGGCCCGCGATCTCGAGTCGACATTCTTGAATCCTCGGCACTGGCTGAAGACGGCGATCCGGGCGCGCTGCTCGAGGCGCTCAGCGGGGTCGACCACGTGCTCTACGCGCCGCCGGTGTCCGACCAACCCCTCGATGTCGGGGTGGCCTATCAACTGTTCCACCAGGTGCGCAGGCTTGCCGCAGCGATGAGCGCGAGCACGTTGCCGGCGAAGTTGTTCCTGGTGACCCGCAATGCCCAGCCCATCTCCGAAGGCGACCGGGCCAACCCCGGCCATGCGGTGCTGTGGGGCCTGGGGCGCACGCTGGCCCTGGAACATCCCGAAATCTGGGGCGGAATCATCGATCTGGACGGCTCAGTACCCGCCGAGCTGGCAGCGACCCATGTGCAGAGCGAAGCCGCCGCCACCGACGGCGAAGACCAGGTCGTCTACCGGCAGGGTTTGCGCCATGCGCCTCGGCTGCAACGGCGAGCCACGCCTTTAGAATCGCCGGATTCGCCGGTGGAGCTCGACGCCGATAGCAGTCAGCTTGTGGTCGGGGCTACCGGCAACATCGGGCCGCATCTGATCCGCCAGCTCGCCCGGATGGGGGCCAAAACGATCGTCGCGGTGTCGCGCAATCCCGGTGAGCGGCTCAATGAGCTGGCCCAAAGCCTTGCCGCAGACGGCGTCAACCTCATCGCGGTCGCCGCCGATGCCACCGACGAAGCCGCTATGAGCGCGCTCTTCGACCGGTTCGGCACCGAGTTACCGCCACTGGAAGGCATTTACCTGGCGGCGTTCGCGGGGCAGCCGGTCTTGCTCGACGAGATGACCAACGACGACGTGAAGGCCATGTTCGCGCCCAAGCTCGACGCCGCCGCGTTGTTGCACCGGCTGTCGCTGCAGCCGCCGGTGCGCCACTTCGTCTTGTTCTCCTCCATCTCAGGCCTGACCGGTTCACGCTGGCTGGCCCACTACACCGCGACCAGCGGCTACCTGGACGCGCTGGCCTACGCACGCCGCGTCATGGGTCTGGCAGCCACCACCGTGAACTGGGGATTGTGGAAATCCCTGGCCAATGCCGAACATGATGCGAGTCAGGTCAGTGTGGGATCCGGACTACTACCCATGGAAGACGAGGTCGCCATCGGCGCGCTGCCGCTGGTGATGAGCCCCGCCGCCGGAATGCATTCCGTCGTGGTCGCAGCGGATTGGCCGCTACTGGCAACCGCCTACCGGACCCGTGCAGCACTTCGCATCGTCGACGACCTGCTACCGGCGCCGAGCGAGGAGACCCAGGAGACAAAGCCGCAAAGCGAGTTCCGCACCGCGCTGGGCAAGTGTCGGCCGGAGCGCCGGCACGACATGCTGCACAATCAGGTCGGCATGCTGACCGCCAGGGCGATGGGACTGCCGCCCACCGAGTCGTTGGATCCCTCGACCGGCTTCTTCCAGCTCGGAATGGACTCGCTGATGAGCGTAGCGCTGCAGCGGGCGTTGTCGGACAGCCTCGGTGAGTTCCTCCCTGCATCTGTGGTTTTCGACTACCCGACCGTGTACAGCCTCACCGACTATCTGGCCACTGTCTTGCCCGAGCTCGTCGAAGCAGACAACGAGCCGGTCGGCGACAGCTACGGCGAACTCACCGAGGATGATTTGCTGCAACAACTTTCAGAGAGGCTAAGCTAATCGCGATGACCGCCGCGACACCAGATCGCCGGGCGATTATCGCCGAGGCGTTGCACAAGATTGATGATCTCAGCGCACGGTTGGAGATTGCCGAGAAAGCAAACACCGAACCGATCGCGGTCGTCGGGATGGGATGCCGGTTCCCGGGTGGGGTGAACAACCCGGATCAGTACTGGGAGTTGCTGCAAGCCGGGCGCAGCGGCATCGTCGGGGTCCCTTCCGAACGCTGGGATGCCGACGATTTATACAGCGAAGATCACACCGTGCCGGGAACGATCTGCAATCGGGAGGGCGGTTTTCTCACCGACTGGCAGCCCGATGAGTTCGATACGGAGTTCTTCTCGATCCCGCCCCGCGAGGCCGAGGCGATGGATCCGCAACAGCGGTTGTTCCTCGAGGTCGCCTGGGAAGCGCTAGAGGACGCGGGCGTCCCACCGCACACCATCCGCGGCACCCAAACTTCGGTCTTCGTCGGGATCACCGCCTACGACTACATGCTCACGCTGTCGGGCGTTATGCGGCCCGAAGATCTCGACGCCTACCTACTCAGCGGAAACTCGGCCAACTTCGCCGCCGGGCGGCTGGCGTACCTGCTCGGGGCTCGCGGTCCCGCTGTGGTCCTCGACACGGCCTGTTCTTCGTCGTTGGTGGCGGTGCACTTGGCCTGTCAGAGCCTGCGCTTGCGGGAAAGCGATACAGCGCTGGTCGGTGGCACCAATCTGTTGCTCAGCCCAGGAGCGAGCATCGCGTGCTCACGGTGGGGAATGCTGTCGCCGGAGGGTCAGTGCAAGACCTTCGACGCCAACGCCGACGGGTATGTGCGCAGCGAGGGCTGCGGGGTCGTGGTGCTCAAACGGTTGTCCGACGCGCAACGGGACGGCAATCGCATCCTCGCCGTGGTGCGCGGTTCGGCGGTCAACCAGGACGGCGCAAGCAGCGGGGTGACCGTTCCCAACGGCCCAGCGCAGCAGGCGCTGCTTCGCCAGACGCTGACGTCGGCCAAGTTGACGCCGGCCGACATCGACTACATCGAGGCACACGGAACCGGCACACCGCTCGGCGACCCCATCGAACTCGACGCACTGAGCAAGGTTTTCGCCGATCGGGAGGGTCGTGCGCCGCTGGTGCTCGGAGCGGTGAAGACCAATCTCGGTCACCTGGAAGCCGCGGCCGGGATCGCCGGATTCATGAAGACCGTGCTGGCCGTCGGGCACGGCCGCATTCCGCGGAACCTGAACTTCCGGGAGCTCACTCCTCATGCCAGTGCGGGCGCGTCCCGGCTGGCCATCGCCACCGAGGACATGGAATGGCCGGCAACCGAGCAACCGCGCCGGGCGGGGGTGTCGTCGTTCGGTGTGAGTGGGACGAATGCGCACGTGCTGATTGAGCAGGCACCGGATCCAGTGCCGGCCCCGCAGCGGGGCTCTGATCCGGCGGTGTCGACGCTGGTGGTGTCGGGTAAGACGGCGCAACGGGTGGCGGCGACAGCGTCGGTGCTGGCCGATTGGATGGAAGGCCCCGGCGCAGAGGTGGCGCTGGCAGATGTGGCCCACACCGTCAATCATCACCGGGGCCGGCAGGCCAGGTTCGCCACGGTGGCCGCCGTTGATCGAGGCCAGGCTGTGGTGGG
>JBEKNM010000539.1:0-3658 GCA_049522835.1 Mycobacterium sp. | reverse complement strand
GACGATGGGCAGGGTGATCACCGGTGTGGCGAAGATGCGGTCTTGGTAGTTGAACGACCATTGCTCGTGCATCCATTCGTTGAGCGCGTGGATGACATCGTGGGTCATTTCCGGGTCGTCCTTCATGCGCTCTTCGACCAGGCTGGCCAGGGTGGGGAACATCAGCGCGTAGTCGATGCCGAGTTCGTCCATCACCTCAAGCCGCGCGCCCGGTTCGCGGAAGGCGGGGATGGCCTTCATCGGCTCGCCGAGGATCTCGCGGTAGGTCTTGCCTTGCGCGCCGTTGCGGAAATAGTCCTCCTGGGCGCCGGGGCGGGCGACCACCTCGAACGTCGGGTTAGGGATGTACTCGCTGATGTGGCCGCGCACCACGATCTTGGTCCGGCCGCGGACTTGCACGTAGTCGATCACGCGCTTGCGATTGTCCGGGAGGAACTTGGTCAGCGCTTCCTGCGGTTCGTACATGTGGTTGTCGGCGTCGAACACGGGGAAGGAAAGCTCGCGAGACGGCATGGCGATCTCCTTGCAGAAGTCTGGATTCTCTGTGTGCGGTAATGACGTTACCACTTCTGCGCAACGAGGTATACCGGGGCCTAGCTGTCCGCTCGGAGGCCTGCTGTTGGTGTGGTTCCGTTGATGATGGCGAAATTCACGGTCGCCGTCGCGGCGAGTTCTCCGTCGCCGTCGCCGTATATGTCGACCTGCATGACCATCGCCCGCCGGCCGGACCGCAGCATCCGGGGCACCGCGAGTGCCGAGCCCTGCCGGATCGGCCGCAGGTAGCGGACGAAGAGGTCCGCGGTCGTCATGGTGGTGCCCTGCTGCAGATGACCCAGCGCGAACTGTCCCCCCGCCACGTCGACGAGCGTGGCGATCAAGCCTCCCTGAAGTGCGCCGGAAGTGTTGACCACGGCCGGGCTGACCGGCATCGTCATCGCGAACTCGCCATCGTGGGTGCCCGGACGGATTCCAAGTTGCGCGAACAGCTCGGCCAGCGAAGGCGCGGCCGACTCCTCGTCGGTGTCCGGGATACCGAGTGCGCGGCTGCAGAAGTCGAACAGCTGGCCGGCGTCTATCGGTGTTCCGTTCAACTCTGTGCCCAGCCAGTGCAACCGCTGCGCACCCACCATCGTCTGCATGACGATCGCGGCCGCGGCCCCAACATCCAGGCCGGGGTTGAAGACGCCCTCGGTGATGCCTTGTCCCACGATGTCGCGAATCAGTTGGTGCAAGGGGGAGAGCACCCGGGCGTATTCGCGGGGACGGGTCTCGGCCAGATGCTGGTTGTAAAGGCTCAGTGCCCGATTGAGGCTGTCCTGGGTGCTGGATTCCGGTTGTTGACTGATGCGGTCGAGCACCAGCTTCAGCGCGGCGGTGCTGTCCAGTCCGGTGGTCTCGGCGCGCCAGATCTGTGCCGACTGCGCGATCGTCCTGTCGAATAGCGCGAGCAGCAACTCGTCCTTGCTGCTGAAGTGCTGGTAGAACGCCCGAAGCGAGGTCTTGGAGCGCGCGACGACCTCCTGCACGGTGAAGTCGGTGCGTCCGGTTTCGCCGAGTATTTCGACTGCCGTCTTGATGAAGCGGTCGCCGCGGGGTACTTCAGCTTCATCCGCACCGGCCGTGGGCATACCGTCTCCTCTGCAACCCGCTGATCAGGGTGTGAGAATGAGGTTACCGTACTTTGCGGCCAGGATCAGAGGACGCGACGCCGCATTCAACCTTTGTAGTCAACAGTTGTTGAGTAATAGTCAACAGTTGTGGACATAAGTACACGAGATGGCGGTGCTCATCAGGTTGTCGGGGCCTCTGGAGGTATCGGATGTCGTTTGTCAGTGTCGTGCCGGATGTGGTGGGGGGTACTGAGACTGCCGGACATCGGCACGCGGGAATCGCACGCCTTCAGACGACGGGAGGACGTCAGAGAGTGATCCCGCCCCGTTCTATGAGCACAATCAGAACGGCGGTGGCACGTCGGGATCGGGTGGCCCAGATGACGTTGCCGACGTGGTAGCCGCGGCAGTTTGGGCGGCTTCGGCGGCTTGGCGGCTGAGTCGGTTGCGCCTGCGTTCTGTGTTGATGCGGTTCGCACGGTTTTGGCCGCGAGTGCGGGTGCGGGTGGGCATCCGCGCTGCGCGGTTCCCATAGTGAGCGTCGTATGCGGGCGGGACCGGCGGCAGGTCACCGGCAGGCGCGCACAAACTGGGAAATAGCAGTGCGCTGCCCGGAGTGGTCACGTAAGTCTGTCCGTCGGGTAGGAGCCATATCACCGTTCCATCGGGGAGTTGTTTCTCGCGCCAGCCCCAAAAAGTCTTGAGCAGATGGTGTTTCCGACATAGACATTTCAGGTTCGACGGGTGAGTATGGCCGCCATCGCTATAGGCGACGGAATGGTCCAGATCGCAATCGACGGCCGGGTGGTCACAACCGGGTGCACGGCAGGTCAGATCGCGGCAGCGTACGAAGTCGGCGAGCTTGGCCGAGGGGGTGTATCGCGGCTCGGGGACATCGACCGGATGGATCAGCGGCTGCAGCCTGGCGGACTTCGCCAACTCGGCGACCAACTCGGCCGGGATGAGTCCTTCGGCGCCGGGCAGCACACCGGGCGCAGTCCCGGTGCCTTCCACACTGGCCTGCGCGGCGACCACGTGGATCACGACGTTGCTGCCACCCGCCGGCTTCACCGCAACGCAGTCGGGGGATTCGCAGCCACACACGAGCCGATCGGCGCCCGCGGCCAACGCCCCAAGCGCATCAGCGCGACGCTGCTCGCGCGTGCGCGAATCGGCGTCGCACACGGTGGCCGCCAACTCGTCGAGCCGGCGATCAAGGGCTCGCCCGGCGGTGGCCAACACATTTCCCGTCACAGCTGCCATGCCCGACTCGGCGGCGTCGACATCAACAAACCGATCTCTGGCGGCCTCGGCAGCCCGACGTACCGCATCGCGATCAACCTTGGCGACCACTTGATCTACCGCCGCGGCCAGCCGGCCACGCGTTATCGAGGGATACCGCGACAACAGCACCGCCAGTTGAGCATCCACCCGCGCCAGCGCGTCGATGTCAGTGATCAAATCGGTGCGAAACACGATGGTTTGGAACGCGCGGTAGTCGATATCACCGGCCTGGAACGCCTTTCCGACCTCTGGCAGCCGGTCCCGCATCGCCATCGCATAGCGCAGATAGCTCGAACCCATCGAAACGCTGGTCCGCAATGCGGCCGCCACCTGCGCCGCGACTGCCTCCCACGTGTCTGTGGCCCAGTCCTCTTGCTCCCCCGAATCCCGGCAGCGCAGGACCAACAGCTCACCGACGGCCACCAACCGCTGGGCGGCGGCCTGAGCCTCGGTCCGCCCCGCGTCGCGTATCCGCTCCAGCAGCGCCGCCGACTCCGGCGTGGGCCGAGAGGCATACCAATATTCGAACATGTGTTCGAGTATAGCTGAATCTGCCGACTCAAACTTTTTGGCAGGGCTGCCGGTTGTGGATAACTAGCGGTGTGGGGGTTTACCCGCCCCGGGCGGCGATCATCGCTGACCGATTGACCTTTGTTGCCGCCGTGCGCGGAATCTTGTCGACAAACTCGACCGTCTTGGGAGCCTTGTAGGGGGCCAACCGGCTCTTGGCGTACTCGATCACCTGCTGTTCGGTGAGCGGCTGT
>JBEKNM010000538.1:0-5054 GCA_049522835.1 Mycobacterium sp. | reverse complement strand
GCGCCACCCGTGACAGCATCCGCGGTTCGCACTTGGAGATTCTCGATACCGGGCATGTGGTTTTCTCGTCTGATCCGGGTGGCTTTCTAGCCGCCGCCGAGCCCTTCCTGCAGTCGGTCGCGCTAACGCGGTGATCGAGCTGGGCAACTCCTTCCCGGACACCTGGCATGGCAACGAGGCAAAGCTGTCGGCATCGTTGCCCGAGGCGGCGGACGCATTCGAAAAGGCTGTCGCCGCAGAGGACTTCGACGTCGCCGCCATGCTCGTGGGCGAGGGGGTAGGACTCATTCACGAAGTCAGCCCGGCCGCTGACGTGGTGGGCCAGATGGTACGAGACGCCGCCCGAATCCTGAACCGGGCGGACGCGCCGCGCTTAGTACAGGGGTGACCAGGCTGATGTCCGCAGCAAGCGGCTCTCCCACTGATCGCGGAATTTCAGGGCCTCAGCCATGTAGCTGCCGGGTGCCCGATGCTCAGGTGGGACTTCTTTGGTCAGTAGGTGGACAAGCGCCGCGTAGTTGTTGGAGTCGTCAATCTTCTGCCACAGCATCGCTTCTCGTCGCCGGTAGCTTCCGTGCGCAACTTGGAAGCACGCCTGGATATCGAGGATCCGCATTCTGGCCGGCGCCTGGGAAAGCGGCCGATAGTAGATCTCGTCCCAGGAGCGGATGTAGTCGTCCAGCGGCGCATGTGGCCAGCCGGTGTCCTCCATGAACAGGCCCAAGGGGTGGGTCGCACCATCGATGGGTACGGTCGCCAGGTCCACGGTCTGAAGTGGTGACCATGCAACCGGCAGCAGGAGCTTGCCTGTTGCTTCGTGGCGCAGATCGTCCAATTCGCGCATCCACGGTCGAAGGTCCCCTGTCTGGGCGCGCTGTACCAGCGTCTCCCATGCCGCGCCGTCGGTAATAGCCGTAATGGTGACGACGTTGTAGGACGCACCGGAGCCGTGCGCGTGATTGGTGTACCAGAGCAGCCGAGCGCTGTCCTCTCTGGCCAGCGTGGGCATCCAGCCCTCACGGTAAGCAGCCTCGAAGTCGTCGTGCCGCGCGCCGACAACCTTGTGAGTCTCGTGAAGAAACAGCACTGCGTCTCCTCTTGCAGTTCAGGCGCCCTCGGCAATCAGCGAGGCGATATCACGCCGGCTGACCTTGCCAGTCGCGTTGTACGGGATGTGGTCGATGATGGCTAGCCGCTCGGGGAGCTTGAAGTACGCGATCAACTCGCGACAGTGCGACCGCAGCTCCTCGAGTGTCACCGGGGCGCAAGCAACCACCGCGGCCCCCACCCGCTGGCCGAGCTCCTCGTCGGCGATTCCGGTGACCGCGACGTCCGTCACCGCCGGATGGGAGCGCAGCGCTTCCTCGACCTCGATCGGTCCGAACTTTTCTCCCCCGCGGTTGATCGTGTCACTCAGCCGGCCGCTCGGGAAGATGTAGCCATCGGAATCCTGGCGGGCGAGGTCGCCGGTGCGCAGCCAACCCTCGGTGACGTTCTGGGTGGTGTTGACCCACAATTCGCCGACCGTCCCGGCCTCGACGTCGATTCCCGTGGCAGGATCCACCACGCGCACATCAACGCCCGGCAGCGGCCGGCCGACTGATCCCGCGCGCGCGGGATCCCGGTGATCTTTAGGCAGCAGAGTCGTGTAGGCGCCGAGGGTCTCGGTCTGACCAAACACGTTGGCGAACCCCACATGCGGAAGCGCGGCCATCGCCCTGCGCACCAAAGTAAGAGGTGCGGCGGCGGCACCGTAGGCGATCGCGGCCAGAGACGTCAGATCGGTGCCCGCGAAGTCGGGGTGATCGAGGATCCGCTGCAGCATCGTCGGCACCAGGAACGTAGTTGTCACCCGATGCTTGGACACCAGACGCAACCACTCGCCGGCGTCGAACCGCTTCTGCACCACCGAGGTGTTGCCCGAGTACAAGCTGCCGAGGATGCCGAGCGCGCCGCCGACATGGAAGAAGGGGACGCTCATCATCCCTATCGACGGCTTCGCATCCGCTCGGAATGGTGGCGTCATTCCCTTGATCCGCATAGTGAGCCGCCGGCTGGTAATGCCGATCGGCTTCGGGAGTCCAGTGGTGCCGCTGGTGAACAGGATCAAGGCGTCCCCGTCATCGGGGGTGTCGGTGATGTGTGGGGGCTCCTGAAGCGCAGCCGGCGACGGCCCGCCGGCTAGGTCGGACTCCGATAGCACCGTGGCTGCACCCGCTTCGCGGAGCCGGTCGACGTACGGCTCCCCCGCGACCGCGACGTCGGCACAACCGGCGTTCTTCAGGAGTCCTTGCAGCTCCGGCGGTGTCAGTGCCGGGTTCATCAGCGCCGCGGCGGCACCGATGCGCGCCGCGCCAAGCACCGTCGCGATCGACAGCAGACTTCCGCCGTCGACGACGGCGACGCGCTCGCCTGCCGGCACGCCGTGGGCGGCCAGTGCGGCGGCGCACTGCCGGACTGCTGTATCAAGCTCGCCATAACTGATGCGGCGCCCATCGATGATGAGCGTGGTGCGGGCGGGATCGCCGGCCGCGACGGCGTCGATGATCCTGCCCAGGTTCATGTACGGCCTAAAACCGGGGTGACCACGCGGAGGAGCGCAGCAGCCGGCTGGTCCACTGGTCACGCAGGTCCAGTGCGTCGTGCATCCAGGTCCCGGGTGCGCGGTACTCGGGAGGAATGTGGGTTCGGAGCAGCTGCAGCAGCGCTTCCGGCCGGTCGATGCGCTGCATCAAGATCACCTCGCGGCGCAGGTGGCTGCCGAGCGCGGGCTGGAAAGCAGCTTGGATTGTCAGCATGGATTTCGGTCGCTCGAGGCTCCCGGCGTACACCTCACCACAGCGGTCGATGTATTCCTCGAACTTGTCTTCGTAGGGCCACATGGTGTCTTCCATGTAAAGGGTCAGCTCGTGCTCCCGCCCATCGACCGGCACCTCCTCAAAAGCGACGTCCTGCAGTGGCGACCATGGGAGCGACACCAGCAGCTTGGCATCGACCTCGTGGCGAAGCTCGTCCAGGCTGCGCATCCACTTCTGCAGATCGCCCTTCTGCACCCTGAGCGCAAGGCGTTCCCATGCGGCTCCGTCCCGGATCGCCGTGATGGTGACGACGGTGTAGGCGGGACCGCTGCCTTGCGCGTGGTCCGCATACCACAGCAAGCGGGCGTCGTCGCTTTCGGCGAGCATTGGCATCCAGCCGTCTCGGAAAGCCGCCTCGAAGTCATCCTCATGCCGGCCGCGGACTTTGTGTACCTCGTGCATGAACAGCACGCCGGACCTCCCAGACGCGGCGCTGCTTTGTTGAACGCCGTCGTACAACGGACGGTATCTCCCATCGTTTTTCTGGCCCAACGCGACCCACACATGCGCAATAACGCACGCTGAGTGACCTAGACAGCTGAGCCGACAATCTGGTTTGCTCGACTCGGTAACCGTCTCACCGGGCAGGAGTTCGCTGATGGCTAGAGTGAACGTGCCGGATGGCCCCGGGGTCGAGCGAATGATCCGCGGCGCCTACCAGCAGAGCATCCTGCCCGTCGACGAGCGCGAGCTGGCCAGGATGCGAATCGCGCAGATCAACGACTGCGTCGCGTGCTCGGGCTTTCGGGCACAGTCGGTGCTGGAGGCCGGCCCGAAAGCCCCGGCACCCGAGCTCTACGACAACGTCGCAGCCTACGCCAGCTACCCCGGCTACACGCCCCGCCAGCGTCTCGCCATCGAGTACGCCGAGCGCTTCGCACTTGACCATGCGTCGATGGACGACGCGTTCTTCGAACGGCTGCGGGCCGTGTTCTCCGACGAGGAAGTCCTCGATCTCACGCTGTGCGTTGCGGTGTTTCTCGGCCTTGGTCGTTCGTTGACGGTGCTCGGCGTCGATCAGTCCTGCGCGATAGATATCTGAGCGGTCTGCCTGCGGTGCCTTCCGGGCCGTAGTGCATGGAGATGGGACAGTTGCCGAGAGATCGCGGTGTGCTCATCGTCCCTTAGAACCCTGCAACCGGGCCAGCCGTTCTGCACGGCAGTAGTGGGCGACATAGCGGTCGGTGGCCCAGCGACCTGGTTCCCCAAGCGATCTCGGCAAAGTGACCGACGTCCGTTCTCCACGCGTGCGGAGCCAGCCCAATCTAGACTGGCAATTCGCCCACGTGGCTGGTATAGACCGTTATGCCATTGCCATCAGGATCGACCAACTGGAAGTAGTCGTGACCAAACAATTGGTCTTGAGCGATTGCATCCACAGACAATCCCTTTTCCATTAGAGTCGTCCTATACACTTCCAGCTCGCTCTTTGATTTGCCATCAATCATCAAGTCGAGTCGTTCACTAAAAAAAGCGCCGCGTTGTCCAAGTTGGCTACTAGTTAATGAAAATGGCAATTCGCCATTTTTACTAAAAAATAAAATATGCGATCCGCCTCGCAATTCGATGATCGCCATATCAGGAAATATTCCGCGTGGACGCAAGCCCATATCTGTATAAAATTGATAACTGATATTAATGTCACTAACCTTCATGATGAAATGTCCGAAGGCTGCTGCTGGCAAATTGTTTTCCATATTTCTGTTAGTCCTGTTGGAGAATAGTGAGTTTTCTCGATTGGCTCATTGGGGCAGTCCCAGCACCGGCCTCTGACAGCATACTGTCAGGATAGTGACGTGCTCTAGCGGCAGCATGAGCGACACGTGTCACCCGAATGTGGAACCTTCAGCCCGTCACGCAAATGCCCTCGACTACGGTTCGGGGCAAAGTCTCACGGGCCTCGTCCCCGCCACTTGCGGAGAGCTACGTCAACACCGCCTCCGCCTTCTTCAACTGGTTCGTGAGAAGTCGAAATGACAGCGATAACAAAGGTTCTTTTGCGCGCGGCCAGCAACTCCGTACTGTCCGCGCGTCCAGCAAGTCCGCGTATCTTCGCGTAACAAGCACGCAGCAGCCCCCGCGAGGTGGACCCAGCCCAAGTGGCAAAGGGCGCGGCTACTATGAACGCTTACGGGCGGCTCCCAGAACGACGCCAAGCATCAGCACGCCGCCCGATACTGACGACGCCACGCGCCA
>JBEKNM010000537.1:0-3664 GCA_049522835.1 Mycobacterium sp. | reverse complement strand
AACTACGCTCCCCCGACGGCGCGGTGCTGCCCGGTTATGGCTGGATCTTCCCGTTAGGCAACGGCGAGGTGAACATCGGCGTCGGGGCATTGTCGACGTCAAAGCGGCCGGCGGATCTGGCGTTGCGACCGCTGATCTCCTACTACACCGACCTGCGCCGTGCGGAGTGGGGCTTCACCGGCCAGCCACGGGCGGTGTCGTCGGCGTTGCTGCCGATGGGCGGCGCGGTTTCGGGCGTCGCGGGGCCGAATTGGGTGTTGATCGGTGACGCCGCGGCCTGCGTCAACCCGCTGAACGGTGAAGGCATCGATTACGGACTGGAAACGGGCCGGCTGGCCGCTGAGCTACTCGACTCGCACGACCTGTCGCACGTCTGGCCGTCGCTGCTGCAGCAGCACTACGGGCGCGGATTCTCAGTCGCGCGCAGGCTGGCGTTGTTGCTGACCTTCCAGCGCTTTCTGCCCGCAACCGGGCCAATCGCGATGCGCTCGACAGCGCTGATGACTATCGCGGTGCGGGTGATGGCCAACCTGGTCACCGACGACGACTCCGACTGGGTGGCACGGGCATGGCGGGGCGGCGGACGGCTGTCTCGGTTGATCGATCGTCGAACACCGTTCAGCTGAAACAGCTTCCGATGGACACCGGCGAGCGCATGATCTCTATATCAATTACGTTGACATGTATCAGGGCTCTTGATATACATAAAGGCATGACTGAAGCGACAGATTTTCGATTTGAATCGGCCTATCGCGGTGAGTCCGCCCAGTTCGGCGAGGGTGTCCGCCCGCCATGGAGCATCGGGGCACCACAGCCTGAGCTGGCCGCTCTCATCGAGCAGGGCAAGTTCCACGGCGACGTCCTTGACGTCGGATGCGGGGAAGCCGCGATCTCGCTGACGCTGGCCGAGCAAGGTCACGACACAGTGGGACTGGACCTGTCACCCACCGCCATCGACCTGGCCCGGCGGGAGGCGCAGAAACGTGGCCTGACCAACGCGACCTTCGAAGTGGCGGACATCAGCTCGTTCACCGGATATGACGGCCGGTTCGGCACCATTGTCGACAGCACGCTGTTCCACTCGATCCCGGTTGAGGCACGCGAGGGCTACCAGCGATCGATTAGCCGCGCGGCCGCACCCGGCGCCTCCTACTTCGCCCTCGTTTTCGACAAGGCCGCGGTGCCCGTGGGCCCGATCAACGCGGTCACCGACGACGAGCTACGCGATGCGGTCTCCAAATACTGGGTAGTCGATGAGATCAAGCCGGCCCGCCTGCACGCCAAGGCGCGGAAGGAATTCTTCGGCATGCCCGGCATCGAGGTCCGTGAGGAACCCAACGGACTCGTGTCTATCGGCGGCTGGCTGTTGTCTGCGCACCTGGGCTCATAGGCCTCCAAACGAGGCAAGGCGAGGTGTATAGTCCGGCTAATGAAGGGAATGAGGCTGACCACAATCGCGACCATGGCGGGCGCCGCTATCGCAATGGCGGCGCCGGCACAGGCCGATGACTACGACAGCTCTTTCAACAGCATTCTGCACGGCTACGGCATATATGAGTCGCAGGACTACAGCGCCTGGCTGGCCAAGATCAGCTGCGAGCGAATGACCAGGGGTGTGGACACCGATGCGCACAAGTCGGCCACCTTCATCCAGCGCAACCTGGCGCGAGGCACCACCGAGGGGCAATCGCTGCAGTTCCTCGGCGCCGCGGTCGACCACTACTGCCCAGACCAAGTCGGCTTCCTGCAAAGGGCCGGCACTTCCTAAGTCTTCGTCATCGCACGGCTTGTTTAAGGGCCTTGTAGCCCGCGTGCAAAGCCACGATGCCGCCGGTCAAGTTGCGCCACCGCACCGCCGACCACCCGGCCTGTGAAATCTGGTGCGCCAGCGTCGCCTGGTCGGGCCACGCTCTGATCGACTCGGCGAGGTACACGTAAGCCTCGGGATTGCTGGACACCGCCCGCGCCACCTGCGGCAGCGCCCGCATCAGATATTCCTTGTACGCAGTAGCGAACAGCGCATTGGTGGGAGTCGAGAATTCGCACACCACCAATCGGCCGCCGGGCCGGGTGACGCGGGCCATCTCACGCAACGCCGCCTGCTGGTCGACGATGTTACGCAACCCGAAACTGATGGTGACCGCGTCGAATACACCGTCGCCAAACGGCAGCCTCGTCGCGTCGCCGGCGACTTTCGGCACCCTGCGCGCACCACCCGCCGCGAGCATCCCCACCGAAAAATCGGTCGCTACACACCACGCCGCGGATTTCTGCAGCTCAACCGTGGACACCGCCGTGCCCGCGGCCAGGTCCAGCACCTTTTCGTTAGACCCTATCCGCAGCGCCGACCGGGTGGCTCGCCGCCAGTACCGGTCCTGGCCCAGCGATAGCACGGTGTTGGTCACGTCATACCGGCGGGCGACGCCATCGAACATCGACGCGACGTCCCGGGGGTTCTTGTCCAGGGCTGCGCGACTCACGACGATGACGGTACCTTGGCGTCCATCCCGGGAATGCGGTGCCGACGAATGTGTTGCAACCCTGCGTGAGCGAAAAAGTTTGGTTTATCACCGGCACATCGCGCGGATTCGGCCGTGAATGGGCAGTTGCCGCGCTGCAACGAGGCGACAAAGTGGCCGCCACCGCACGCAACACCGCATCGCTGGACGATCTGGTCGACAAGTACGGCAACGCACTGCTGCCGATTCGGTTGGACGTCACCGATCGTGACGCGGACTTCGCCGCCGTCAGGCAGGCGCACGACCATTTCGGGCGCCTGGACATCGTGGTGAACAACGCCGGTTACGGCCAGTTCGGGTTCGTCGAAGAACTGTCCGAGCAAGAGGCACGCGATCAGATCGAGACCAACGTGTTCGGCGCGCTGTGGATCACCCAGGCCGCGTTGCCTTACCTGCGCGAGCAGCGCAGCGGGCACATCATCCAGGTGTCCTCGATCGGGGGCATCACAGCGTTTCCCCTCGTCGGCATCTACCACGCATCCAAGTGGGCGCTGGAGGGCTTCTCCCAGGCGCTGGCTCAGGAGGTCGCGCCGTTCGGGGTGCACGTCACGTTGGTCGAACCGGGCGGCTTCGATACCGACTGGGCCGGCCCATCGGCGAAACACGCCGCGCGCCTGCCCGACTATGACGAGGTGCATGCCGCAGTCGAAGCCGAGCGCAGTCGGCGGTGGGCTAACCCGGGCAACCCCGGAGCATCGGCTGCCGCGCTGCTGAAGGTGGTAGACGCCGACGAGCCGCCACTGCGGGTCTTCTTCGGCACATCGCCGCTCGCAACCGCCAAGGCAGACTACGAAAGCCGGTTACGCAATTGGGAGCAGTGGCAGCCGGTGGCCGAGCTAGCGCAGGGGTTGGCAACTGCTGGCGACATACTGAGTGGTAGTGAGTGAAAGGGCTGGTGTCGGTGGTGTGGGTTTGTCTGCGCGGGTGTCCAGGCCATGATCAGCGCGATGATCTGGACCGGGCGGGTGGCTCGCTTAAGCGAGTGGGCCGCCAACGCTGGTTGGGCTGTGGTGCGGGTAGAGGCTGAGGTCGGGTCAGCAATCAACGGTGCACGGCGCACAGTGCAGCGATTGCTGGCTGATCCGCGGATGGTCACGGTGGTGGTCGAGCATCGGGACAGGTCACCGACGATTTGGTGCGCGACA
>JBEKNM010000536.1:0-3671 GCA_049522835.1 Mycobacterium sp. | reverse complement strand
CCATTCCGCAACCCACGCCGCAATATGCACACAAGGAATTCACGGCGTCCTTTTCGGACGGCTGCGTGGCCACGCGTACGTCCCCTCTCCAGAGCGCAATGAGTTTGCTCTAGAATCGTGCGACAAGGATGTTTCACAGCTGGGTGTCAAATGTTTCCGCCGATTTGCGGCTTTCTGTCAACCGACCAGGTGTGATCGTGAGGTACGTCGGAAACGGCAATCGCCCCAGGTCAGAGTCGGTCATCATCGACCGACTGATTCTGATCAGGTTACCCGCGGCAATGCGCTCACCCAGGTGCGCACCTGGGTTTTTGATGAAACCTGGGGGACATTCACAGTCTTCGCTAAGCTGCCCCGTTCCGTTATCAGGCCAACCGCGACCCAGATGCTTCCGGCCCGTACTGCTTCGCAGTAGCAAAGCTGCGCGCGGAATCCGATTTCGTCCCGACTCATAGGGAAGCGTTGTAACTGGCGCTCCGCGTTGCGCCTACGAACAACCCGTCGCTCGGCTCAGCTGGTTCGTCTGTAGTACGGCCAGCCGACATCAACCGAATTCCCCCGGAAGTCGCGCAGGAACTCCGCGTTTTTCGATCATCGTGACTTTTACGCGGGTGCGGGCCAACAGCAGGCCAAGCGTCGTGGAAGCCCGGCCACCGCCGTCGCTCAGACGGGTCGTCTCGGCGAGTGCGGGGAGGCATCCGAAATTCCCTAGGAATGACACCAACTGTGGCTTTGACGGCGCGCCTTCGTGCTGCAGGCCCTGGCGGTGCTGCTGGTCGTCGCGTGGTTGCTGACGCGGTGCGGCGCATAGCTTGCCGGCGTGCTCAGGCGCGTTCGGATGGCGGCCTCGGCAAATTTTGTTAAGCTTCCCGCCATGCACGAGGGATGCGGCGTTTTGGACTGCGATACCTTCGTGCACTGTTGTCGCTGACTCTTCAGCCCGAGCGCGGTTTGGTGTGGAGTTGGTCGATTCTCCCCAGTTCTAAAGCCTTTCCGTAGCAACGGGACCGAGATACCTAAGTCCCGCACTGAAAGGCCAGCCTCCCAAATGTCGCAGACGTTCCACGAGATCGGCAGCGCGGCGCGCTGGCGGCGTGTCCGGAGTGTCGGGGCGCTCGCCCTGACTGCTGGGGTCCTTGCGGCTTGCCAGGGCGCCGGCCCCAGCGACGTGGTTGGCGGCGGCGGGCTGGCGAATGCGCATACCAGCATCACCTTGGTCGCGTACTCGGTCCCGGAACCCGGGTGGAGCAAAGTGATTCCGGCGTTCAACGCCTCGCAGGAGGGCAAGGCTGTGCAGGTGGTTACCTCCTATGCGGCCTCGGCCGACCAGTCACGCGGCGTTGTCGAAGGAAAGCCGGCCGATGTGGTGAACTTCTCGGTCGAACCAGACATCACCCGGTTGGTCAAGGCCGGCAAGGTTTCGGCGGACTGGGATACCGATGGCGGTAAGGGCATCCCGTTTGGATCGGTCGTGACGTTGGTGGTTCGTAAGGGCAATCCGAAGAACATCAGGGATTGGGATGACTTGTTGCGGCCGGGCGTGGAGGTCATCACGCCCAGCCCGCTGAGCTCGGGGTCGGCCAAGTGGAATCTGCTCGCACCCTATGCCGTCAAAAGCGGTGGCGGCCGGGATAGCCGGGCCGGTGTCGATTTCATCAGCAAGTTGGTGCATGAACACGTCAAATTGCGTCCTGGATCGGGGCGCATAGCCACTGATGTGTTTGTCGAAGGCAGCGGCGACGTGTTGATCAGCTACGAGAACGAGGCCATCGCCGCTGAGCGGAAAGGCAAGCCGGTCGAGCACATCAGCCCGCCGCAGACCTTCAAGATCGAAAATCCGGTGGCGGTGGTGAGCACCAGCCAGCATCTGGATGCGGCGAACGCGTTCAAAAACTTCCAGTACACCGCTGCGGCGCAGAAGGTCTGGGCGCAGGCCGGTTTCCGGCCGGTCGATCCGGCCGTCGCCACGGATTTCCGGGACCAGTTCCCGGTACCGGTGAAACTGTGGACCATCGCCGACCTCGGTGGGTGGAGCACAGTGGATCCGCAGCTGTTCGACAAGAGCACCGGCAGCATCACCAAGATTTATCTGCAGGCCACCGGATGACGGCCGCGATAACGCCGAACCCCACCGCGGCCGAGTTGTTCCCCGCCGGTGCTCTTCCAGAGGCGCCGACGAAACCCTCAGGCGCCCGCCCACTCGATCGGCCGGGTAGCACGTCACTTCGGGTCGGCGTGGCGACGTTGTGGCTTTCGGTGATTGTGCTGCTGCCGCTGGCCGCCATCGCCTGGCAGGCGGTCGACGGCGGCTGGCAGGCCTTCTGGCTTGCGGTCACGTCGCATGCGGCGTTGGAGTCGTTCCGGGTGACGCTGACTGTTTCCGCCGTGGTTACCGTCCTCAATGTCGGGTTGGGCCTGGCGACCGCCTGGGTGCTGGTGCGCGACGACTTCGTCGGGAAAGGGCTGGTCGACGCGGTGATCGATCTGCCATTCGCGCTGCCCACCATCGTCACCAGCCTGGTGATGCTGGCCCTCTACGGCAAAAGCAGCCCGGTGGGACTTCATCTGCAGCACACCCCACCAGGAGTGGCGATGGCGCTGGCGTTCGTCACGCTGCCGTACGTGGTGCGCGCCGTCCAGCCGGTGCTGCTGGCACTCGACCGGGAAGTCGAGGAGGCGGCGGCGGCGCTGGGCGCCACGGGTCCGAAAGTCTTCACCTCGATCGTGCTGCCGTCGCTGCTACCGGCGCTGCTGACCGGCGCGGGCATGTCGTTCTCACGGGCCATCGGCGAGTTCGGTTCGGTGGTGACGATCGGTGGTGCGGTGCCGGGCAAGACAGAAGTCTCGTCCCAGTGGATACGCTCCCTGATCGAGAACGACGACCGCAGCGGAGCTGCTGCGATATCCATCGTGCTGCTGTCGATTTCGTTCCTCGTGCTGCTCATCTTGCGGATCGTGGGCGGCCGCGCGGCCAAACGCGAGGAGAAGGCCGCATGACGTCGTCAGCGTGGGCTCGCTACCTCACCCGACATGTCGTATTGGCCTACATCGCGGTGATGCTGCTCGTTCCGGTGACGCTGATCTTGTGGCGGACCTTCAAACCCGGCTTCGGCCAGTTCTACGAGTGGGTCAGCACCCCGGCGGCGAGATCGGCGCTGAATTTGTCGCTACTGGTGTTGGCCATTGTGCTGCCATTGAATGTGATTTTCGGCGTCTCTACGTCATTGGTGCTGGCGCGCAACCGGTTTCGCGGTAAGGGCGTGCTGCAGGCGATCATCGACCTGCCCTTCTCGGTCTCACCCATCATCGTGGGCGTCGCGTTGATCGTGCTGTGGGGATCCGCCGGTGCGCTGGGCTTCGTCGAGAAAGACCTCGGTTTCAAGATCATCTTCGGCCTGCCCGGCATCGTGCTGGCCAGCATCTTCGTCACCTTGCCGTTCGTGGTGCGCGAGGTCCAACCGGTGCTCAACGAGGTGGGGACCGAGCAGGAGGAAGCGGCGGCAACGCTGGGTTCGGCTTGGTGGCAGACGTTTTGGCGGATCACCTTGCCGTCCATCCGGTGGGGCCTGACCTACGGCGTGGTGCTGACCGTCGCACGTACCCTCGGCGAATTCGGCGGTGTCATCATGGTGTCGTCCAACCTCCCAGGGGAATCGCAAACACTCACTCTG
>JBEKNM010000535.1:0-3676 GCA_049522835.1 Mycobacterium sp. | reverse complement strand
ACAACATCGCCTGGACTCACCCCGACGTGGTGAACCCCGCCCTTGTCGACTTCCTGAAGAAATAGATCGCGCACACCCCGGGAAAGGAGGACACAGTGCGTATCGATACCGACCGCATCACCCACCCGCTGTGCTTGGCCCGGGGCTCTCACCGACCCGGGAGCGGCAAGGGGTGTGCGATGAACGTCATCAGCTACGTCAACGGTGACACGAACATCACGGACTACCCGAAATGTTCGGCTCGTCTACTGGCCCGCATGGTGCAACTGGTCAACGATAACTTGGCCGCCGAGGACGGTTTCCTCTCCCCCGAGAACAGCCTCCTCGTGCTCGACCTTGCGTGGAAGACCGTCGGAACCGCCGACGTTTCCAACCAAGTCGTTCTGCAGTGGGCCACCTGCGTATTCGGCGTCGCGCCAAAGGGGTGGAAAACCGCAAATTACGCCGCTCACAGATGGGCACTGCTGACGAGTGAGGAATTATCCACCGAACAACTTGTCGGCTTCGTTGATCACGCCATCGACGTCTGGCGGGACCTCGCCGGCCTCCACGCTTCCGCCAATCTGGCCCCTGCCGAGTTGAACTCTGCACTGCAAAGGATCGGGTGAACCATGTTCCACTTCGACGATCTGCTTCGCCAGGTCAGGATGATGGCCGAATAAATTCCCGGACAACCGACCCACCCCGTCAAAGCGCCGGCATCTAACCGGCAGGAGGCATCAACATCATGACCACCACCAGCAGTGCGTTCTTCAACCGAGCGCACACGATGAACGCGAGACAGGCGTGGGCCCTTATGGCTGCTGGCGTGCTCGGTTATGAAGTCGTTTGCAAGGACGGCGAGCTCCTTAGTGAGTGTGTCGACGAGTGGCTGGTCTCTAGGCCGATTCTGACGCGCACCGCGATAGCGGCTCTGGCGCTTCATCTTGGCAACGCAGTACCGCAACGGTATGACGTTGTCTCGCTTGGGTTCCAGGCGATCAGAACAAGTTCGCGGTATTGCCTGCACCCGCGAAGCACGCGACGCGCCCGTTCGAATCGTTGACGAACAAATACTGCTGATAGCGGGGGGCCGGACCACAGCCCCCAGATTCTGATCGGTGCACACCGGAACGGCGCCGGTGGCGCAAAACCGACCGATACCGGGGAGAACAACCACCCAACTGTCGGCACAGAGAGGACGACACGCACTCATGAGTGGACGACATCGCAAGCCCACAACATCGTGGGTCGCTATCGCTGCCAAGATCGCCGTTACCGGCGCGGTCCTCAGTGGCAGCGGCCTGGCGCCGGCCGGCCAAGCCATCGCGGCCAGAGACGAAGAATGGGACCAGGTAGCCGGCTGCGAGTCCGGCGGCAATTGGGCCATCAACACCGGTAACGGCTACCAGGGCGGACTGCAGTTCACGCCCGGCACGTGGAGTGCCAACGGCGGCGGAGACTACGCGCCCGCGGCCTATCTGGCGACCGAGGAGCAGCAGATCGCCGTGGCTGAGCGCGTACTCGCGCAGCAAGGCCGTGGCGCCTGGCCGGTCTGCGGCGGCCCCCTCTCGGGTGCCACACCACGCAATGTCCCCTCGGGAGTGCCCGCCCCCGCCGACGCGCCGATCGACAACCCCGAGCGCAACGACGTCCCCCCGCCGCTTGCCGCCCCGCTGCCGCCCGCACCGATCCAGGAGTTGGACGCGCCGCTTGCTCCGGCGCCCGAGCAGGCCGTCCTCGTCGACCCCGCACTGCAGCCGCCGCCGCCCGCGGACGCGCCGATTGCCGTTCCCGAGCCGGCGGACGCGCCGATCGCCGTCGCCGAGCCCGATGACTGGGACTTCGCGCCACCTCCCGAGAACCAGCCGGAGACCTGGGCGCTGCACTTCGCTGAGTCATTGGTCGGCACGCCGTACAGCCAGGCCAGTCGTAATGACTGCTCGGGCGCAGCTTCGCAATTGATCAATGTCGCCCTCGGTCAGGACCCCCGTAGCAGCCTCATGTCCACCCAAACGGCTCCGCAGTGGTTGGCCTCCAGGGGATTCGTCATGGGCGATGGACCGCCCGGGACACTGCGGGTCGGGTGGTACAACCACGGCACCGCTCCGAACGACGGCCACATGGCCATAACACTGCCAGACGGAAAGCACGCCGAATCTGGTGGCTCGCGCGGCGCTTTCGAGCTTGGCGGCTCTGCGGCCGGTGCGGAAGATTTCGAATTCGACCACCACGCCTACCTGCCGATACGTGGCGTCGACGAATAGGCGAAGGCCAACCGCGTCGCCTACCCGATGAGCGGCATGGGCTACGCCGACGGATCGATGCCTCGTTGTTCGGCGACCCACGCTGCGACTTGGCTGCGGGAGGTGAGCCCCAGTTTGACCAATACGTTGCCGACGTGGGTCTCGGCTGTTCGCTGGGCGATGACCAGAGATTGAGCGATGGCCTTGTTGCTCAGGCCCTTCGCGAGCAGTCCAGCGATTTCCTTCTCGCGCGAGGTCAACGAGCCCGCGCCGCCGGCATCAGCCTGTCCCGATCGCGTTGAGCGCCTTGTGTGTTCGGCCTGGTCCAACACCTGGTCGAGTGGCATCTGCCTGCCACGCCGAAACGCGGCCGCATACACCTGCTCGCCGAGCGCGGCGCGGGCGGCGGCCACCGACTTGTCGTGATCACCGACCAGATCCGAAAACAGGGTCGCAAGCGAGCTGCCGGTTGAGTCCCACAACACTTCTGCGGTGCCCAGCAGGTAGGCGGCGCGCTTGTGCTGCCCCAGCGCGCCAACCCCCCACGCCAGGGCTTCCAAACACACGGCGGTGCTCAGCTGGTCGTCAAGCCCGAGTTTGATCTCAAGGCCGGAGCGCTGCAGCTCCACGGCCCGAACCTGGTCGCCCGTGCGCCACGCATCCAAGCCCAAAGCCATCAGTGCGTTGGCCCGGTGCAAAGATTCCCCGCGCGGCGTGGCCAGCTGAATAATTTCCTCGTGGCACGCCTTTGACCGCTCGTGCTGGCCCGCCATGGATGCGGCGAGGGCAAGCGAATTTAAGATATCGAGGTAACAGTCCAGGTCTGTCCTGCTTGCGGGCATGGCTAACGCCTGCTCGAGTTCAGAAACCGCCCGCGGTAGGTCGCCCGCCAAACGTGCCGCGCGGGCGGCGACATGATGCAGCTGGGCCAGCACCATCGGATCGCTGACCTGTGGAATCAACCCGCGAGCCTCCTCGAGTAGTTGGCCGCCGGCTGCCACCTCACCTCCGACCATCGCCAGGATGGCGTTGCGCAGCAGTGCACGCACCCGCAGCACCGTGACGTCACCGGAGCGCGCCAGCGCTTCGTCGAGCCAATGCCGCCCTTCACCGAGCTTGCCGTGCGCCCACCAATACCCCTGCGGAAGCCCCACCAGAATCTCCATGACTGCATTGGCGTCGCCGTGTTCGTTGAGGCCGAAGTCGAGCGCGGACCGCATGTTTGCACTCTCGGCAGCCAGTCGCGCCAACCAATACACCTGGCGCGCGCTGATCCACTCCACGTTCGCGGTGTGAACAAGTGCGGCGTACCACTGCCAATGCGCCATCCTGAGCGCTGGTCCCTCGCCGCCCTCAGTCAGGCGCTCCAACCCGAATTCACGGATACTTTCCAGTAGCCGATACTGCACGACCGTTCCCCGCTCCTGACGAACGACGATCGATTTGTCGAC
>JBEKNM010000534.1:0-3695 GCA_049522835.1 Mycobacterium sp. | reverse complement strand
ACGGGCGCGCGCCATACGGCAGGCACCCACCCGCTGCTTGGCATCGGTGTCACCGACCCCACCACCGGCACCCGGATATGGGAATGCGAGCTCGGCGTGGATCTGCTGTGGCTCGGGGATCATGTCATCGACGATCTCTGCGTGCTGCCGGGATCGGCCTACGCTGAGGTTGCGCTGGCCGCGGTGACGGACGCATTCGGGCGGTTGGAAGGCTCACAAGGCTTAGAAAACCGTCCCTGGATGATCCGCGAGCTCAGTCTTCATCAGTTGCTGCAGGTGACTGACGGTACCGTTCTTGTCACGACGCTTACTGGCGATGAGCAGACGTGTCAGATCGAAATGCGCACCCACAGCGCCGCTTCGGGGTGGATCAAGCATGCCACCGCCACGATTACGCGCGAGACAGCGTCTGATTACCAGGTACCGCGACCGGTGGTTGACGACTCCAGCGATCTCGCGGCCGAACTTGACCCCGACGACCTGTATCAGCGGCTGCGCGGCGCCGGGCAACAACACGGCCCGGCGTTTCGTGGAATCGTGGGGCTCTCCGTCGCGCAGTCTGGTGCTGCCCGCGCAGAAGTGCGGCTACCCTCCTCGGCGAGGTCGGGCTCCCGCAACTTTGTGTTGCATCCGGTCATGATGGATATCGCAGTGCAGGCACTCGGTGCCACCCGGGTGGCGACCGAGCTGGCCGGAGGCCAGACCGCCCGCCAAACCCTAGTGGTACCGGTACGTTTCGCGGGCATCCACGTGTATGGCAACGTAGTCGACGGTGTCTGCTCGATTGGCTCACTCGCCGCCACCGCTAGTCCGGATAGACTCGTCGGCCACGTCACACTGACTGATTCGAAGGGCCAACCGCTGCTCGTCATCGATGAAGTGGAGATGGCGGTTCTTGGGTCGGGCGGCGGCGCAACAGAAGTCACCAGCCGCCTGTTCACCGTCGAGTGGGAGCCCGCACCGCTGGACAAACCGGCCGGTGCTCCCGGTGCCTCGTTGTTGATCGGTGACTTCGCCGCCGGCGACCCGCTGCTGCCCGCGCTGCAGTCGTCACTGAGCGACGGCATCGCCGAGGTCGAGCTGGTGTCCCCGACCGACGCAGCGAACCTGCGCGCGGCCATCACCCGCATCGGGTGGGACAACATCGTCGTGGTCTGCCCGCCACGAGCCATCGATGAGGCGCTGCCGGAGGAGGCTCAACTAGACTTGGCGCAGGCGCGGACACTGCTGATCGCCGACATCGCAAGAACGGTGACGCGAATGGGTGCCCGGAACAGTCCGCGGCTGTGGATCGTCACCCGCGGCGCACAACAGCTCGATCCTGAAGACCGAGTCACGTTGGCACAGACACAGCTTCGTGGAATCACGCGGGTGCTGACATTCGAGCATCCGGAACTGAAGACCACCATCGTTGACGTCGAGGCCGACGGCGCCGCTGCACTTGCCGCCCTCACAGCGGAGTTGTCGGCCGGTTGTGACGCCGAGGAGCTCGCTTTCCGCGACGGGCATCGGTACGTGAACAGGCTGGTGCCCGCGCCCATCACGACGACTGGTGATCTCGTCGTCGAATCTCGCCGCACCGTGGTGAACCTGGACGGCGGGGGCGCCGTGCGGCTGCAGATCGATCAGCCCGGACGACTAGATGCGCTCAGAGTGCATGCGGTGAAGCGGATTCCGCCCGCTGCCGGTCAGGTGGAGGTCCGTGTCGCCGCCGCGGGTCTCAACTTCAGCGACGTGCTCAAAGCGATGGGCGTGTATCCCGGACTTGACGGTGCTGCGCCCGTGATCGGTGGCGAGTGTGTCGGTTTCGTGACGGCGGTCGGCGCCGGCGTCGACTCGGTCGAGATCGGGCAGCGCGTCATCGCGTTCGGCCCCGGCACATTCGGCTCGCATCTGACGACTCTTGCCGACCTCGTGGTCCCGATCCCCGACACGCTGCCGGATCACGAAGCGGCCGCATTCGGCATCGCCTATCTGACCGCCTGGCACTCGCTGTGCGAGGTCGGGCGACTGTCGCCCGGCGAACGCGTGCTCATCCATTCCGCCACCGGCGGTGTCGGACTGGCGGCGGTTTCGATTGCCAAGATGATCGGCGCCCGCATCTACACGACGGCCGGCTCGGATGCCAAGCGCGAAATGCTGTCCGGGCTTGGTGTGGAGTACGTCGGCAACTCGAGAACCGTGGAATTCGCCGACGAGATACTCGACGTCACACACGGCTACGGTGTGGATGTCATTCTCAATTCGCTTCCGGGCGAAGCGATTCAACGCGGGGTAAAGATACTTGCTCCAGGTGGTCGATTCATCGAACTCGGCAAGAAAGACGTCCACGCCGATGCCAACTTGGGATTGGCCGCACTGGCGAAAAGTGCGTCCTTCGCCGTCGTGGACCTCGACTTGAATCTGAAACTGCAACCGGCACGGTACCGCGAAATGCTCGGGCACATCCTGAAGCACGTATCGGACGGCAGACTGCAGGTACTCCCCGTCACCGAGTGCAGTCTGCACGACGCCGCCGATGCTTTTGCGCTGATGGCCTCGGGTAGGCACACCGGCAAGATCGTCGTCTCCATACCCGTCGGCGGCAGCATCGAAGTGGTGGCGTCGCCGCCACCGCAACCGCTGGTAAGCCCGGACTGCGGATACCTCATCGTGGGTGGCATGGGTGGTCTGGGTTTCGTCGTCGCACGGTGGCTGGTGGATCAAGGCGCGGGATTGGTTGTGCTGAACGGGCGTTCGGCTCCCAGCGACGACGTAGTGACCGCAATCGCGGAAATGAACGCCGCGGGCAACCGGGTCGAGGTGGTCACCGGCGACATTGCCGAACCCGGCACCGCCGGCCGGCTTGTGCAGGCAGTAGAGGACACCGGTCTCCGGCTGGCCGGAGTCCTGCACAGCGCAATGGTTCTGGATGACGAGATTGTGTTGAACATGTCGGATTCGGCTGCGCGGCGGGTGTTCACTCCGAAAGTCACCGGCAGCTGGCGGCTCCATCAGGCCACCGCCCACTTGGACGTCGACTGGTGGTTGACCTTCTCGTCGGCGGCCTCCCTGCTGGGCGCGCCCGGCCAGGGAGCCTACGCCGCCGCGAACGCGTGGGTCGATGGCCTTGTCGCCTATCGGCGCTCCCTTGGACTTGCGGCCGTCGGAATCAACTGGGGTCCGTGGGCCGAGGTGGGCCGGGCCCAGTTCTTCGCCGATCTCGGCGTCTCGATGATCACGGTCGAGCAGGGGCTGGCCGCACTGCAGTTGGTGCTGTCGGCCGACCGGGCGCGTACCGGTGTGTTCAGCCTTGACGCCCGGCAGTGGTTCCAATCCTTCCCCGCCCTAGCGGGCTCGTCGTTGTTTGCGAAGTTGCAAGACTCGACGCGACCAGAGCGACGCGGCGGCGGCGCGATCCGTGCGGAATTGGATGCCAGCGACGCCGGCGAGCGCCCAGGCCGCCTCGCAGCGGCAATCGCCGACGAGATCCGGGCGGTGCTGCGCTCTACCGAGCCGATTGACCCCGATCGGCCTATGGAGTCGCTTGGTCTCGACTCGCTGATGGCCCTCGAATTGCGAAACAGACTCGAGGCAAGCCTGGGCACAACATTGCCGGCCGCTCTGGTCTGGGCATACCCGACAATCACCGATCTCGCCGGCGCGCTGTGTGAACGTCTGGGCTATGCGCCGCTGGTCGAAGCCGAGCAGACACC
>JBEKNM010000533.1:0-3696 GCA_049522835.1 Mycobacterium sp. | reverse complement strand
TCGAGCAGGCCGACATCACTGCGTTCAACGGCCACGACGGCCGGTTCAACACCGTGGTCGACAGCACGCTGTTCCACTCGTTGCCGGTGGAGGGCCGCGACGGCTACCTGCGTTCTGTGCACCGCGCGGCGGCCCCAGGCGCCGGCTACTACGTGCTGGTGTTCGCCAATGGCGCCTTCCCCACCGAGTGGGAAAATAGGCCCAACCAGGTCGACGAGCACGAGTTGCGCACCGCGGTGAGCAAGTACTGGGAGATCGACGAAATCCGGCCCGCCTATATTCACGCGAATATCCCGGCGGCAGCGGAGTCGGGCCAAGGTCAGATGCCGCCACACGACCGCGACGAAAAGGGTCGGATCAAGCTACCCGCTTACCTGCTGACCGGGCACAAGGCGGGCTAGGCGGCTTCAACCGGCGAGAGTCGCAGCGGTCGCGGCGATCAGCGCTTCAGCGAAGGTCTCCAGGTCGTCGGCCGTGGTGTCTACATGCGGTGAGATCCGCAGCAGCGGCGCGGTCAGCTCCAGGGGAGCACGTGCCACCGAAGCGTAGGTGGTCAGGATCCGCCGTTCCGCGCACAACCACGCCCGGACAGCGGCAGGGTTGGCCCCGTCGACCGCAGCCAGTGTGGTGATCGCGCTCGGTTCTTCGACCTCTTCGACCACCGCCCAACCAGGCACATCAGCCAGCACCGTTCTGCTGATGCCGCCCAGCTCGGCCAGGCGTGCGCGCAGCGCCTCGGGTCCGTAGGCCAAATGCTCACCCAATGCCACCGAAAAACCCACTCGCGCAGCGACATTAGCTTCCCCGAATTCAAGTTGCTGAGCCACCGTCAACGGCTGCGCCCACTCCGGCGCCGGCAGCCGCGGACTCAACCGCTCCATCAGGTCGGAGCGCACGGCAAGGACGCCCACACCGCGCGGCCCGGCGATCCACTTGCGCGACGACGCATAAGTGACGTCGGCACCCACCGCGTGGTCCACCTGCCCCAGTGCTTGGGCCGCGTCCACGACCAGCGGTAACCGCAATTCGACGCAGAGCTTCGCGATCATCGCCACCGGTTGTGCGACACCGCTGTGGCTGGCCACCGCGGTCAGGTGGACCAGATCGGGCGGTTCGTTTTCCAGGGCAAACGCCGCGTCGTCGAGTGCCACTCTGCCGTCGTCAAGGGTCGGCAGTAGCTGACGCTCAAATCCGTGGGCGGCCATCACGGCCAGGTTGGGGCCGTATTCGCCGGGCAGGCAGGCAACCGTCCTGCGGTCCGCGGGCCAGCTCCCGAGCAGCAGATCCAGCGCGTTCAGCGAGCCGGTGGTGAATACCACCTCGGCGTCGGGCATCCCGCTCAGCGCTGAGAACGCCGCGCGTCCGGCGTCGAGCACGGGTGCGGCAGCATCAGCCGCGACATATCCGCCGACCTCAGCCTCGTACCGCGCGTGCTGGGCGGCGGCGTCGATGACTGCGAAACTCTGGCGCGAACAGGCCGCATTGTCCAAGTGCAGCCCGGCGACCGGCGGACGGGCCGCCCGCCAACGGTCGGCCAGCGAATCGCTACCGGTCACTTGACCGCCAACGAGAGCCCGAAATCACCCTCACTGTCGGTCCACCACCGGATACGACGCAGTCCGGCATTAGCCAGTTCGGAACTGACCCCGTCCGGGCGGAACTTGCACGACACCTCGGTGAGCATTTCCTCGCCGACCGCGAAGTCGATGGTCAAGTCGAGCGCCCCGATATGCACCCGCTGGGCACGGTCAGCCCGCAGCCACATCTCGATCCGCTCCTCTTCGGTGTTCCAACGGGCCACGTGCAGGTAGGCATCGACATCGAAGTCGGCGTCGAGCTCCCGGTTGATCACCGCGAGCACATTGCGATTGAACCGGGCCGTCACACCGGCAGCATCGTCGTACGCGCGCACCAGCCGACCCGCGTCCTTGACCAGATCGCTGCCCAGCAGCAAGCTGTCCCCCGGCCGCATCACCGCAGCCAAGGCCGCCAGGAACTCCGCGCGCGGCTCGGGTGTGAGGTTGCCGATGGTCGACCCCAGGAACACGAACAGACGTCGCCCGCCGTCGGGAATCTCATTCAGGTGCTCTTCGAAATCCCCACAGACGGCTTTGATCTCGACATCTGGATATTCGCTCTGGATGGCGATCCCCGTCGTCGACAGGATGCTGGCGTCGACGTCGAACGGCACAAATCTGTGCAGCGAACCGCGGTCGCGCAGCGCATCGAGCAGCATCCGGGTCTTCTCCGAGGTCCCACTACCCAGCTCCACCAGGGTGTCGGCCTTGCTGGCCAATGCGATTTCGGCTGACCTGGCACGCAGGATCTCGGCCTCGGCACGGGTCGGATAGTACTCGGGCAACCGGGTGATCTGGTCGAACAGCTCACTGCCTTCCGAATCGTAGAACCACTTGGGCGGCAATGATTTCGGTGCCTTCTTCAGGCCGTCGAGCACGTCACGGCGCAACGCGTGATACGCCGAGTCAGCGGCGAGGTGGTTTGACAACGACAGTGTCATCAAGGTCCTTTCATCTAGTTGAGTGCGCTCAACGTGACGCGCTCTGCGGTGACTTCGACGAGGTGGCGGTCCGGCAAATCCTCCCAGTCCAGGTCGTCGTCGTAAGGCTCGCTGGCCAGCACCACACCGTCGTCGCGGCGCAGGATGGACAACGTGTCTCCCCAAACGGTGGCCAAGAGCCGAGAACCGTTGGCTACCAGAATATTCAGTCGGGCAAGGGGGTCGGCTGCGCCGATCTCTGCGACGGTGTCGCCCAGCGCGTCCAGTCCACGCGAGAAGATGGTGGCCGCCAGTATCGCGCTGTCGCAGACTGATTCAGCCGACGACGTGAGCGGCAGCACCGTGCGGTCGAACACACCGTTGTGCGACAGCAGCCAGTTGCCATCGGTGAACGGCGCGGTGGCGCTGGCTTCGATCGGCATACCGACGGTCGCCGAGCGCACCGCGGCCACCATGCAGTGGCTGCGGAGGGCCGGCGCGATGGAGTCGAACGAGACATCACCCCACAACGGCGCCGCGCTGCGCCACCGGCGGGGCACCGCGCCGTCGAAAAGCCCGACGCCCCAACCGTCGGCGTTCATCAGGCCGTGCTTTTGCCTCCGTGGAGCATAGGACTGCACCCGCAGGCCTTGCGGCGGGTCGAGCACCAGCGAGGAGATCGTGACGTCAGCACCCAGCCATCCGAGGTGACGGCACATCAGGCGAGGTCTCCGGCGTCGGGGACGTCCCACGCCAACCGGACACCCGAGAAGATCTGACGCCGGATCGGGTGATCCCAGTTGCGGAAGCCGGGCCGCAGGATCGCCGACTCCACCGCCCACGATCCACCGCGCAGCACCCGGTAGTCGCCGTCGAAAAAGGGTTGCGAGTAGCGCTCATAGATCATCGGCACGAACCCCGGCCAGGGCCGAAGCGTTGAGCTGGTCCACTCCCAGACATCGCCGAGCATCTGCTCGACACCGTAGGCCGAAGCGCCGGCGGGGTAGGCGCCGACGGGCGCCGGGCGCAGCGCGGCGCCGCCCAGGTTGGCCACGGCGTCCGATGGCGCCTGCGCTCCCCACGGGTAGCGGCGCCGGGTGCTCGTCCCGGGATCCCAGGCGCACGCCTTCTCCCATTCGGTCTCGGTGGGCAGCCGGGCACCGGCCCACGATGCATAAGCCTCGGCCTCGAAGTAGGTC
>JBEKNM010000532.1:0-6244 GCA_049522835.1 Mycobacterium sp. | reverse complement strand
CGTGGAGAGTTTCACCACCCGACTCACACCGGCGGCTTTCGCGACGTCGGCCGCGACCTTGTCTTTCCCCGCGAGATCCGGACCGGCGGTCACCAGAAACACCGCATCGACGCCATCGGCTGCGCGCGACACTGATGCCGGGTCGGCCAGATCGCCGACTCTCACGTCGACCCGGTCGCCATAGAGCTTGCGGGCTTTGTCGGCATCGCGGACGAAGACCCGTGTCTGCTCCCCTCGTCGAAGCAGGCCCTCGACGACCCGGGTTCCGATGTTGCCGGTCGCTCCGGTCACAAGATGGGTGGTATTGCCCTGTGATCCGCGCATCTGCGTGTTCCCTCCAGTTGTGATGGCTTCGTGCAGCCAGACTGGAGCTAAGCTTGGAAAAGCGCTATAAATTCAGCAGATTTCGACGGAAAACACCGTAATCTTACGAATTATGCCGGAAATCACTACCAGTGAACCGCCAGCCTTGGACGCCGTTGACCGCCGGCTGATGCACGCCCTCGGCGTCAACGCCCGGGCATCGTTTCGCGTGATCGCGTCAGTCCTCGGGATATCTGAGCAGACGGCTGCACGGCGCTATCGCAAGTTGCGGGAGACCGGTGTGCTTCGGGTCCTACTGTTGCCGGCACCCGATCCCGCCGATCGTGGTCAGCTGGTGCGCCTCGAGGTGCAGCCGCAGTCCGTTCGTACCATCGCTGATGTTCTGGCGCGCCGACCCGACGTGTCCTACCTGCGGCTAATGAACGCGGGTGCCGAGATTCTGTTCGGTGTTCGGGCCCGGGCACGATCGGAGCGGGACTTCTTGCTGCTTGATCAGCTCCCGCGCACGGGTCGGGTCTTGCGCACCACGGTCTATTCCTTGCTGCACCATTTTCGGACCCCGGGGGAGGCGGACTGGGCCGGGTTTCCAGATCGGCTCAGTGACGATCAGCAGCGACAGCTAGAGGTCGGATTGCAGCTGCAAGTGCCCGACCAGCCGTTGCTGCGCACTAACTCGTCCGACCAGGCGATCGTCGACGAGCTCGCCCTCGACGGGCGCGCGACGTACGCGCGATTGGCCCAGGTCAGCGGTATGTCCGAGTCGGCGGCGGCCAGACGTCTCGAGCTGCTGGTGCACAGCGGAGCCCTCTACGGCGACGTAGATATCGCGCCCGAGATGTTGGGTTATCCCGCGGGCGCGACGCTGTATGTCAACGTCAGTCCCTCTCACGTGCCGACGGTCGGGACACTGCTGGCCGCCCACCGAGAGACCGCCTTCGTCGCCGCGGTGGGAGGTCCGGCCAACATGATCGCCGCCATACGATGTCGCAACGTCGCGGAGATGTATGAATACGTCACCGCCACGCTCGGCCGGGTAAATGGTGTTGAGCATGTAGAGGTCTCGACCGTCTCCCGCACGATCAAGCACGCCCGCTCGAGGACCGACGAGAACCGTCTCAAACCAGCGCCGGCGTGAATGCAGGGAGCAGCGACTCGACCAGCCGCCGTACCATGGGCCCGTGACTTCGATGCTGGCGCAAGGCGCCGGGGCCGCGCCCGTGGCGGACGGCGCCGGGGCGACGCGTACCTATGAGGTCCGGACCTACGGCTGTCAGATGAACGTCCACGATTCCGAGCGGTTGGCGGGCCTGCTTGAAGCGGCCGGCTACCAGCGCGCGGCGCAAGGCGCCGACGCAGATGTGGTGGTCTTTAACACCTGCGCTGTCCGTGAGAACGCCGACAACAAGCTGTACGGCAACCTCAGCCATCTGGCTCCGCGCAAGCGCGGCAATCCGGATATGCAAATCGCCGTCGGCGGCTGCCTGGCCCAGAAAGACCGAGACGCGTTGCTGCGCAAGGCGCCGTGGGTCGATGTCGTCTTCGGCACACACAACATCGGGTCGCTGCCCACGCTGCTCGACCGCGCCCGGCACAACAAGGTAGCTCAGGTGGAGATCGCCGAAGCACTGCAGCAGTTTCCGTCATCGCTGCCAAGCGCCCGCGAATCCGCCTATGCTGCCTGGGTTTCGATCTCCGTCGGGTGCAACAACAGCTGCACCTTCTGCATCGTCCCCTCGCTAAGGGGTAAGGAGGTCGACCGCAGTCCGGCCGACATCCTGGCCGAAGTCGAGTCCCTGGTGGATGACGGCGTGCTCGAAGTCACTCTGCTTGGGCAGAACGTCAACGCCTACGGCGTCTCCTTCGCCGACCCGTCGCTACCCCGCGATCGCGGCGCCTTTGCCGAACTGCTGCGGGCCTGCGGACGCATCGACGGGCTGGAACGCGTCCGGTTCACCTCGCCGCATCCGGCCGAGTTCACCGACGATGTCATCGAGGCAATGGCTCAGACGCCGAACGTCTGCCCCGCCCTGCACATGCCGCTGCAGTCCGGATCCGACCGGGTGCTGCGCGCGATGCGGCGCTCCTACCGCGCCGAGCGCTATCTCGGCATCATCGACCGGGTCCGGGCGGCCATGCCACACGCCGCCATCACCACCGACCTGATCGTGGGATTCCCCGGTGAGACCGAGGAGGACTTCGCGGCCACTCTAGACGTGGTGCAACTCGACGGGCACCTACCGAAAACCGTTGTGCAAGAACGCTATGAACGGCTCGTTGAGCTGCAGGAGCAGATCTCGCTCGATGGCAATCGCGCGCTCGTAGGGCAGACTGTGGAACTGTTGGTCGCGGCCGGCGAAGGACGCAAGGACACTCGCACGGCGCGCATGTCCGGGCGGGCGCGTGACGGCCGGCTAGTGCACTTCAGGGCGGACGAACAGGCGAGGCCCGGCGACGTTATCACCGCGGTTATCACCGCGGCCGCGCCGCACCATCTCATCGCAGACGCCGGCATCCTGAGCCACCGCCGCACGCATGCGGGCGACGCGCACGCCGCCCGGCAGCGCCCGCGCGGTATCGGCCTTGGCATGCCGGGTGTCGGACAGTCCATCGGTTCGGTCCAACCCCTCGGATGTGCCCGATGAAGAAAGAACAGACAGACCTTGACGTCTTGCGAGCCGAGATCGAGGCCGCAGAACGTCGGGTGGCGCGTGAGATCGATCCTGGCCCAAGGGGTTTCGTAGTCGCCATCCTGGTGTTCATCTTGCTGGCATCGTTCATCCTGCCGCACACCGGCAGTGTGCGGGGATGGGATGTACTGTTCGGCAGCCACGGCGCGGGCGCCGCCGCGGTTGCTCTACCTTCGCGGGTGTTCGTATGGCTGGCACTGGTGTTCGGCGTCGGTTTCTCGATGCTGGCGTTGATGACCAGGCGCTGGGCGCTGGCCTGGGTTGCGCTGGCGGGTACCTCGATCGCGAGTGCGGTTGGGCTGCTGGCTGTCTGGTCGCGCCAGACCGTGGCGGCCGGTCATCCAGGGCCCGGGGTGGGGCTGATCGTGGCGTGGATCACCCTGATCTTGTTGACATTTCACTGGGCCCGCGTGGTGTGGTCGCGCACCATCGTGCAGCTTGCCGCTGAGGAGCAACGGCGCCGAGTCGTCGCCCAACAGCAGTCCGCAACGTTGCTGGAAAGCATGCAGAGCCCGGACACTCCAGACAGTTCCGACGGTCCGGAGCGGTCTTCGGATTCCGAAGCCGGCCGCTAGGGTCTGCGGGTCAGCGCCGCAGCGGCGGCTTGCGCCCACTGGTGCCATTGCTCGGCGTTGGCTTTCGCCTCTTCGGCCTCTTTGGTCCGTCCGGCGGCCTCTGCCTTGCGCGCCTGCCGCTCGAACTGCTCGGCACGGGTTCTGAACTGCTCGGCGCGGGCCTGCGCCTGGGGGTCCGACCAATCCGATTCGCCGGCCTCGCGCACTTTCTTCTCGACCGCGCGCAGCCGCCGCTCGAGCTCGGCGGACTGTTCCCGCGGAACTCTGCCGATCGCGTCCCATCTGTCAGCGATCGACCGCATCGCCGCTCTGGCGGCTTCATGGTTGCTGGTGTCGAGTTTCTCCGCTTCAACCAGGAGCGCTTCTTTGGCCGTGGCATTGGCCTGCAACTCCGTGTCTTTTTCCGCTGTCGCGGCATTACGGGCGCTGAAGAACAAGTCCTGGGCGGCTTTGAAGCGGCGCCACAGCGCATCGTCGACATCCCTGTTCGCTCGTCCCACCGCTTTCCATTCAACGAGCAGCTTCCGGAATTCCGCGCTGGTGTTTGCCCAGTCCGTCGAATCCGACAGCTCCTCGGCCCGCTCGCAGAGCCGTTCTTTGGACTGCCGGATCCCCGATCGCTCCCGATCCAGCTCGGCGAAGTGGGCCCCCCGGCGCCGGTTGAAGGTATCCCGGGCCGCGGAGTAGCGCTTCCATAGCGCGTCGTCGGCTTTACGGTCTAGGCCGGTGATGGTCTTCCATTCGTCGAGGATGGCCCGCAACCGTTCGCCGGCGGCCTTCCATTGGGTGGAGTTGGCAGCCAAATCCTCGGCCTCGGCGGCCAACGCTTCTTTGCGCGCGGTCTGGGCGGCCCGGTGCTCGTCGCGCCGGGAGCGATCCGCGGCGGCCGCGGCGTCGGCGTGCTCAAGAAGGCTCGTGAGTCGGCCTGCCAGCGCGTCGATGTTGCCCAGCACAGAAGCCGTGGGCAAGGTTTCGGCCAGGGCGGAAGCACTGGCCTTGATCTTGCGGGCATCGCCGGTCCCCGAGGCCAGCCGCTCCTCCATCAGCGTGACTTCGGTGCTCAGGTCATCGAATCGACGGCCGAAGTGGGCAAACGCGGCTTCAGGGTCGCCGGCCTGCCAGGAGCCGATAATGCGCTCGCCGGCGGCGCTGATCAGCCATACCGTGCCGTCGGCGTCGACGCGTCCGAACCGGTGTGGATCGCTGTGCGGGGGTGCTAACACCGGGTGGGTGGCGGTTCGCGGGGCTGGCCGGGGGCCGGGACGCGGTCCCGGACGTGGCGCCAGCCCCGAAACTGGCCCCTGCACCGGCGGAGCTGAATCGTTGCTGCGGTGCTCGTCGGTCGTCATGCGCTCGTCACCTACCCTTTGCGACCCTTCGCGCGGCACCCTATGTTGTGGACGCCGCGCACCTGCCGCGCTGAGCGGCACCATACGGTCGAGCTGACTGGTGCGGCCTTGCCGCTATCACCAGGCTCCTCAACCGGCTACAACAGTATTCAAGCAGCTTGGCGAGCTGTGCGCGGGCGTCTTGGCTACCACTGGCCACCACAGTTTCCACCGGGTGTAGCGCTGGTTGAGTTGGGCCGCTGCGGATCTCCCGACTTCGTCACCTCGCTATCTATTCGGAGCCCGGTCTGCCGAGTGGATAACAAATCGATTCCACCGTCGCTCGGGCCATATGGCGACATCGCGTAGCCCGGTACGGTGACGGTGACTATTGGTGTTATTGGTGTTATTGAGGCTGGAGGGGGCGGGTCACCATCGCGAAGGTGGATATCGCGGCGTTGCTCGCGTTGATTGCCGCGTTGATATCGGGTGTCGGAGACGTGGTCCGTCAGCGGTCTGCTCAGGAAATCACCGATCAAGAGGTCGGCCACGTCAAGCTTTTGCGCATGTCGTTGCGGGACGCCCGGTGGTGGCTGGGCGGAGTGGCGGCCGTCGCCAGTGCCGCGCTGCAGGCGGTGGCCCTGGGACTGGGTTCGGTGGTGTTGGTGCAGGCGCTGCAGGTGACCGCGCTGCTGTTCGCCCTGCCGGTCTATGCGTGGATGACCAAGCAGGGATTGACGCGCCGGGAGTGGGCCTGGGCGATACTGCTGGCCGCAGCGGTCGCGATCTTCGTCGCGGTCGGCGAACCGGCCGCCGGCTACCAGCGGGCATCGCTGCAGGCCTGGGCTGTGGTGGCGGTGGTGCTCGGCCCGGCGATGGTGTTCTGTGTGCTGGGCGCTCGGATCTGGTCGGGCCCGGCGGCCGCGGTGTTGCTGGCGCTGGTGTCGGCCGCGTCGTGGGCTTTGTTCGCGGTGCTGACCAAGGCCATCGTCGACGTGCTCGACGGCGGTCTGTGGGCCGTAGTGCGCACGCCTGAGCTGTATGCCTGGTTGCTGGCCGCCGCGCTCGGAACGGTGTTTCAGCAGTCATCGTTTCGGGCCAGCACGCTGACCGCATCGTTGCCGACGATGACGGTGGCTGAGCCGCTGGTGGCTTCGCTGTTGGGGGTCACGGTGCTTGGTGAGAGTCTCGGCGCCGACGGCCCAGAGATCGTCGCGTTGGTCGCCGCGGTGACGGTGGTGGTTGTTGCTACTACGGCGCTGGCACGCGGCGAAGCCGCCACGATGGCAGTCGGAGAGAGGATGGCAGTCGGAGAGAGGATGGCGGCCGG
>JBEKNM010000531.1:0-3720 GCA_049522835.1 Mycobacterium sp. | reverse complement strand
TGATTCCCCTTCGATGTGGATGGTCGCGGGATCACCGCTCGATGTCGTTGTCATACAAGGTGGTTCGTGTGAGTGGACAGGTATTCGACGCGTCTCAGTCCATAGTCGCGGATTTCGGCGATGCTGGCGCAGCAGTCCACGCCCATGGTGAGGTCGGCTTCGGCGAGCAGGCAGCCCAGCACGAACTCCACACCCTCGGCGCCGCCGACGGCCAGTCCGTATACGTAGGGTCGGCCGACGCCGACCATGGTCGCGCCCAGGGCAAGTGCTTTGACGACGTCAACACCGGTGCGCACGCCGGAGTCGAACAGCACGGGATGGCCTGGCACGGCTTCGATGACTGCCGCCAGACTTTCCAGGGCCGGCAGGCCCCCATTGGCCTGGCGTCCTCCGTGATTGGAGCAGACAATGCCGTCGACGCCGTGATCGATGGCGATGCGGGCATCCTCGGGCGCGCAGATCCCCTTGATCAGCAACGGCAGGTCGGTCATGGCACGGATCTTGTCGACATGGCCCCACGAGAAGGTGGGGTCGGAGAAATATCTGTCCCAGGTGGCGATCTTTTTGTCGATCGTCAACTCGGCTTCACTGTTGACCCCGGCCAGTCGCCAAAACGCCGGGTCGGACGTGTAATTGGCCAGGCACTGTCCGTAGTGCATGGGCAGCGACGCCTTCTGCAGATCATGTGGGCGCCATCCCAATTGGCCGGTGTCCACGGTGATGACGATTCCGTCGAACCCCGCGTCGATGGCACGGGACACGAAATGCTCCGAAAGTTCGGCGTCGGCGGGTGGATACAGCTGAAAGAACGCCAGATTGCCCGCGGCAGCGGCCCGGGTCTCCTCCATCGGGCACGCCGAGAGCGTCGAGCACAACAGCGGAACGCCCACTTTAGTGGCGGCCTTCGCGGTCTTCAGATCGCCGTCGGGATGCACCGCGCCTAAAACACCAACGGGCGCAACATAAATCGGTGTGTCGAACGTTCTGCCGAATAACGTGACAGACAGATCGCGGGTGGTCCGGTCGCGCAGCATGCGCGGCACGATCCCGTATGTCTGAACGGCTTCCACGTTTTTGGTTTGAGTCAGCCCGTTGCCCGAACCACCGGCAACATAGGCGAAGATCCGGGCGCGTCGAGCACCTGCTGCGCTCGGTTCCTCAGAACCCCATACAGCAGCGGGAATCGGGGTTGCACACCACCCACACCTGCCGCATAGATGCCTTCCTGAAAATCACCGAAATTGCCTGAGCCGGCTGCGTAGACACTCATCGTGTCGCCCTTTCTGGATCGAACTGCGCCCGCACAACCAGTGCGGGGCGGATGACGCCGTCCGCGCCCGGCCGCTGATACTCGATAGCAGTGTGGCCGCCGTCGGTGGTGACGTAGGCGATGCGTCCGTAGTCTGCGGGCCCCCGCGCCCAGGCCGCGCTTGAGGGCCCGACGAGTTGTTCGGTGAAGGGGTCCCCCGCCACGACACTGTTCGTGGCACCTCCGGTGCCGGAGTCGATCGGCACGCGAACGATGGTGTTGCCGGTGTGTGTAGTCAGGTAGGCCACGCCGGCGTTCTCATCGAGGCAGAAATCGTCCGCCGCGATGTCGGCGGCGATGACTTCGGGCCGGCCAAGCGCCGTATACCTTGCGGGGTCAACAGCCACGCGCGCGAAAAGCTTTCGCGCCGTGCAAGTGTAGTAGACGGCCTTGGTCCGTGCGGCATAGCGAATGCCGTTGATTCCCGGCTGCGGTCCCAGTGGGGAGATGAGTCCGTTGTCGGGATCGGGGGCCATGGAGAGGTCGCGTAGCCAGACCGAGGCGGTCGCGCTAAGACCGTCGTCGGCCAGGTCGACGCGCCAGATCAAACCCGCCAGCGAGTCAGCGAGCAGAAGGAGGCGGGGGGCGATCGCACATGAGCCGTTGAGACCGGCGGGCTGATCGAACGTCAGCACGCGTGTCGGCTGGACGGGTGTCCCGGGGACCCATCCGCGTATGTCGAAGCGCTCCAGGGTGCCCTGCAATGCCGTACTGACATAAAAGATGTCGGGTCGGTTTCTGCGATGCCCGTCGCAATGTGATCGAAGGTATGCAGCAATGCCGGCGTGACGGACTGGCCGCCAGTGGGGGCGGGCACATACCAAAGTTGCTTGTGGTTAAGAACCGTCACCAGGATCGACCCGTCAGCACGCACGGCAAGGTTTTCCAGGAAGAAGTGCCGCGGAAAGCTGGCGATCGTGGAGATGTTAGCGGGTGCCGGCGCTGCCATCGTGGTCTCCTTTGTGGTCGTGATGGCTTGATCAGATGACCGGATCCGGCACGTCCACGACATCCAGGACGGCGGGGCCACCAAACTGCTCGGAACGAAGGGCCCGCATGATGACGACCTCCTGTGAGCTGCTGGTGGCCTTCAACAAGATCTGGCGGCCACAGCTACTTCCAAGATATGCTGACCAATAGTTAGCAATATTTAATATAATGGACTATATGAAAGTGAGGTGGTGGTGTCAACACCGTCTGAGGACGCCCCTGGGCCGCGCCGCAACTACGACAACCGGCGTCGCCGCGCTGACGCCGAAGCACGACAGCGCAGGATCGTCGAGGCGGCGACCGCGCTGTTCATCGAGCAGGGGTTCGGTCCCACCTCGATCGACCAAATCGCCACCACGGCCGACGTTTCGTCACCAACGATCTACTCGACCTACGGTTCGAAGGCCGGCGTGCTGGCGGCGGCCATCGACACCGCGTTGTTCGGCGATGACGACGAGATCCCGCTGCCGGAGCAGGCGCCGACCCTCGCCGGCATATCCGCCGGGCAGGGCGCCGCCCGATTCGCGGCCTACGCGAAGTTCCACCGGGCCCTCAACGATCGGGTGGCACCGCTGGCCAGGGTGATGGAGCAGGCGGCTTCCAGCGACCCCTCGATCATGGAAATGCGCAGTAGGCTGAGCACCGCCTTCCGTGCCGACTGCAACGATTGGATCAAGCAAATCGGCCCGAAAGCCTTGCGGCCCCGCCTGTCGGCCGCCCATGCCGCCGACGTCCTGGGAACGCTCATCTCGCCGTATGTGTACTCGTTGCTGACCGTCGACGGCGTCCTGACGCCAGACGACTACGAACGGTGGCTGGCCCACGCGCTGCCGCAGCTGTTACTCAAACCCGACCTAATCGGCACGTAATCAACGGCGGCACACTTCGAAGGAGGTTGAACCATGAAAAAGATTGCTATCGAAGAACATTTCCTGCTGCCCGAACTGGACGACTACTTGGACCCACCCGAGGAGAGGCCCGCGCGATGAGTAACCGCATCGATGTCCATACCCACGCGATCTCCGCGGACGTGATCGCGGCACTACCGGGCGGGTTTCGTCCGACCGGCGGCTATCAGATTTCGGTGCTCTGGAGCCCGGACGCCGCGCTGTCCTATATGGATCGGCAGGGCATCGCCGCGCAAGTGGTGTCCCTCCCGATCGGTTTCGCCGGAACCGCCGAGGATCCGGAGTTCGGAGCGCGGACGTGTCGAATGATCAACGAAGCCAATGCCGAACTGATCGCGACCTACCCCGACCGGTTCGGCGCATTCGCCAGTTTGCCGGGTGACGGGCCCGACCAGGCGCTGGCTGAGCTCGGCTACGCCCTGGACGAGTTGCGCCTCGACGGGGTTGTGCTGACCTCCAACGTTGCCGGGCATTACTTCGGCGATCCCTTTCTGGATCCGGTGCTTGCCGAAC
>JBEKNM010000530.1:0-3735 GCA_049522835.1 Mycobacterium sp. | reverse complement strand
TGATCTGCACCAGGATCCGAGTGGAACCGATCCGCCCCTGCCAGGCTCGGGTGACCCGCTGGGTTCAGGGCCGGCTGACCCGCCTGAACGGACATAACGCGGCTGGCCCAAGGGTGACGGACGTACGCGGTCGGGGTCTGCGCTGGCTGCAACCGGGGTACGCGTTGCTGCTCGCGCTGTTGGTGGTTGCGCCGCTTTTGGGGCCGGGATACCTCTTGCTGCGTGACGCGGTGTCCACGCCACAGTCGTATTTGTCCAATGCCGCCTTGGGGTTGACGGCGGCGCCGCGGGCGACGCCGCAGGATTTCGCGATAGCGCTGGCCTCTCATCTCATCGACGGCGGCATCGTGGTGAAGGCGCTGCTCGTGCTCGGCCTGTGGCTCGGGGGGTGGGGTGCGGCCCGACTGGTCGCGGCGGCACTGCCGTCAGCGGGCTTGGGCGGCCAATTCGTCGCGATCACGCTGGCGATCTGGAATCCCTATGTCGCTGAACGACTCTTGCAGGGCCATTGGAGTCTGCTGGTCGGCTACGGGTGCCTGCCATGGGTTGCCGCGGCAATGCTGACGCTGCGGTCGGAGGGCGGGACCGGCCTTTCCGGCTTTTTCGCGCTGGCATTCTGGGTCGCGGTTGCTGGACTGACTCCGACCGGGCTAATTCTCGCCGCGACGGTGGCGCTGGCCTGCGTAGCCGTGCCCGGCGCGGGCCGGCCACGCTGGCTGTGTGCCGCAACGGCATTGAGCGTTGCGCTGGTGGCGGCGCTGCCTTGGTTGACGGCGTCGGCGGTGGGCTCGTCGTTGACGAGCCACCCGGCGGCGAACACGCTGGGGGTTAACGCGTTCGCGCCGCGCGCCGAACCTGGTCTTGGCACGCTTGCCAGCCTGGCCAGCCTGGGCGGGATCTGGAATGGCGAGGCTCTGCCCGGTTCGCGGACAACGCTTTTCGCGATGTCGTCGGCCATCGTGCTGCTGAGTGTGGTGGTGACTGGGCTACCGACGGCGCTGCGTCGTCCGGCTGTGGTGCCGCTGCTGGCGCTGTCGGCGGTGTCGGTGGTGTTACCGGCGGCGCTGGCAACCGGCCCTGGCCTCCATGTGCTGGGCGCCGTGATTGACACCGTGCCCGGCTTGGGTGTGCTGCGCGACGGGCAGAAGTGGGTGGCGCTGGCGGTGCCGGGTTACACGCTGGCGGGCGCAGGCGCGGTGGTGACACTGCGGCACCGGGTACGGCCCGCAGTGACGGCGTTGGCCTGCTGCCTTGCGCTGCTCCTGGTCTTGCCCGACCTGGCCTGGGGCGTATGGGGCAAGATCCAGCCGGTGCAATACCCGCCCGGCTGGGCTGCCGTAGCGACGGCGATCAACAGGCAGCCCGGGATGGTCGCGGTGTTGCCCGCCGGCACCATGCGGCGCTTCTCCTGGTCGGGTCCGGCGCCGGTACTCGATCCGCTGCCCCGCTGGGTGCGCGCCGACGTACTGACCACCGGTGACCTGGCCATTTCGGGGGTGACCATCCCCGGAGAGGGTAATCGGGCCCGGGCGGTGCAGCAGTTGCTTCTGGCCGGGCCCGCTCCTTCCGCCTTGGCTCCGGCCGGCCTGGCCTGGCTGGTCGTCGAATCGGACAGCGCAGGTGACATGGGTGCGGCGGCACGCACCCAGGACACGCTGACACCGGTCTACCGTGACAACGAGTTCGCTTTGTATCGGATCGGCGGCCAGACCGTCGGAGCAACTCCCGCGCAACGCCGAGCGGCAGTGCTCGCACACCTGGGGTGGCTGGCAATGCTGATGGTGGGTGCAGTTGGCACAGTGCTCACCGGGGTGCGCCGAGTCCGGCGGAACGGCTCAGACCGGGGTGCTGATTAAGCCACCGACGAGCTGGCCGGCTTGCACCGCTTCCAGCACGGTGCGCATCGCATCGGCGCTTTGCGCCCAGGAGAACTCGGCGCTGCGCGCCTGCGCCTTGGCACCGAGTTGATCGCGCAGCACCGGATCGGACAGCAGTTGGTCAAGGCGATCCACCAGCTCGGCACGGTCGTCCACCAATATCCCGGTTACCCCGTCGACGATCGAGTCGGACAGCCCGCCGGAGGATCTATAGCCGATGGTGGGCACCGCGTGCTGGGCTGCCTCGACAACCGCCAGACCCCATCCCTCTTTGCGCGACGGCAGCAAGTGCACCCACGAGCTTTGCATCACATGGTGTTTGGTCACGTCGTCGATATGGCCGTGGAAGGTGACCGCGTCAAAAATGCCGAGCCGGTGCACATGATCGACCAGTCGCCGCCGCCACCACCCGCCGCCGACAATGTCGAGGTGCATACCCGGTATCCGCGATCGTAGCTCCGCGAGCGTTTCCAGCGCATCCTCGATCTGTTTGTGCGGGACCAGCCGCGACAGCACGACCACACGCGGAACGGCCGAGCGGGGACCTGACAACGATTGCGGCGGCGCCTCGTCGAGACCGTTGCGCACCACCGCGATCCGTTCGTCGTCCACGCCGAGAGCGACCAGATCGCGAGCCGACGGCAACGACACCGTCGCATACTGATTTCGCCGGTTCAGCCGTGGCGACAACGTCGACTCGACATACCACCCGAGCCGACCGAGGATCGGCCCGGCCACCGGCCACTGCTCGCGATGGCAATGGTGCACCAGCACCAGCACCCGGCGGCCATAAACCAGCCGGGCCAGAAACGGCAGACCGTTTTGCGTATCAACGACCACATCGGGCCGCGCTCTGCGCAGCGGCCCGAGCCCCAACCGCGCTGCGGCCATCGCCAGCAACGCCCACACGTACACCGAGTAGCGTCCACCGGCACGGCTGATCTGTATGCCGTCGACCACTTCACGTCGCGGCGCACCCGGATAACGCGCGGTGCGCAACGTGACGGCTACGCCCGACGCGGCCAGTTGCGCGCCGATCCGCTGCAAATACGCCTCGCTGCCACCGCCCTGCGGATGCCCGGTGTCGCGCCAACACAGCAGCAATACCGCGCGCACACCACCGGAGCCTGACATCGACAGCCAGCCTAGCGGTCGCGAGCCGTAGGGTTTGGTGAGTGGCGGGCGCCCCTGATGTCACCGGTGTCTTCGCGCGGCGGGCAAAACTCAACCGATCGCTGCGGCTGCTGTCAGAGTTCCGTTACGAGCAGCGGGATCCGGCACGATTCTATGGCGCACTGGCGGCCGACACCGCGACGATGGTCTGTGACCTGTGGCTGGCGAGCCACGCCGAGCCGCCAATCGGCCGCACACTGCTCGACGTCGGCGGTGGGCCGGGATACTTCGCGGCGGCATTTGCCGATGCCGGTGTCCGCTACGTCGGTGTCGAACCGGACCCGAGCGAGATGCACGCGGCCGGACCCGCTCTGGCCAGTGCGACGGACTCATTCGTCCGAGCTTCGGGCGTGGCGCTGCCATTCGCCGATGACTCGGTGGACATCTGCTTGTCGTCTAACGTCGCCGAACACGTGCCGAGGCCCTGGCAGCTCGGTGGCGAGATGCTGCGGGTGACCAAACCGGGCGGCCTGGCGGTGCTGTGCTACACCGTGTGGCTAGGCCCGTTCGGTGGACACGAGATGGGCCTGACCCACTACCTGGGGGGCGCCCGCGCCGCTGCGCGCTATGCCCGCAAACACGGTCATCCGGCAAAAAACAACTACGGGTCGTCGTTGTTCGCGGTGTCCGCCGCCGATGGACTGAACTGGGCGGCGAGTACCGGTGCCGCGGTCGCCGCATTTCC
>JBEKNM010000529.1:0-3753 GCA_049522835.1 Mycobacterium sp. | reverse complement strand
CCGTACCAGGCTGCGGTGGGCCAAGGCGACCGCGGCCCGGTTTGGGTGTTCTCCGGGCAGGGTTCGCAGTGGTCCAAGATGGGCGCCGAACTGCTCGCGAAGGAACCGGTGTTCGCCGCGACGATCGCCAAGATGGAGCCGATTATCGCCAGGGAATCAGGCTTCTCGGTGACCGAGGCCATGTCGGCACCGCAGACGGTGACCTGCATCGACCGCGTCCAACCGACGATCTTTGCCATGCAGGTCGCGCTGGCAGAGGCGATGAAGTCCTATGGGGTGCGTCCCGGCGCAGTGATCGGGCATTCGCTCGGTGAGGCTGCCGCCGCCGTCGTCGCGGGAGGACTGTCGCTCGAAGACGGGCTGCGCGTCATCTGCCGCCGCTCGCGTCTGATGTCCCGCATCTCGGGTAGCGGCGCCATGGCGTCGGTGGAACTGCCCGGCCAGCAAGTGCTGTCGGAACTCTCCATTCGGAGAGTGTCCGATGCAGTGCTCTCCGTGGTCGCTTCACCGACGTCGACCGTCGTCGGTGGTGACACCCAGACCATTCGCGACCTGGTGGCAGCCTGGCAAGAGCAGGACGTGATGGCACGCGAGGTGGCCGTGGATGTCGCGTCGCACTCGCCGGCGGTAGATCCGATCCTCGACGAGCTCGTCGAGGTCCTCGCTGACCTCGAGCCGACGGCGCTGCAAGTGCCGTACTACTCCGCGACGCTATGGAACCCCAAGGAACAGCCGTCGTTCGATGGTGATTACTGGGCGGAAAACCTCCGTTATACAGTGAGATTCGCCGCAGCTGTGCAGGCAGCCCTCAAGGACGGGTTCCGGGTCTTCGGGGAGCTGGCGCCGCATCCGCTGCTCACCCATGCCGTCGAGCAGAACGCCGGCAGTCTCGACATGCCCATTGCGGCGCTGGCAGCCATGCGCCGCGAACAGGACATGCCGGTCGGGTTGCGTGGCTTCGTAGCCGACGTGCACAGCGCCGGCGCCGTCGTGGACTTCTCCGTGCAGTACCCCGATGGCCGCTTGGTGGACGCGCCGCTGCCGGCTTGGACTCACCGCAAGCTGCTGCTCACCCGCGAGACCACCGACCAGGCACACGGTGCCTCGGTTCAGGCCGTTCATCCCCTTCTTGGGGCACATGTGCACCTGCAGGAGGAACCCGAGCGCCACGTCTGGCAGGGGGAGGTTGGCACCGATACGCATCCGTGGCTGGGCGACCACCAGATTCACAACGTCGCCGCACTTCCCGGTGCCGCCTACTGCGAGGTGGCGTTGGCCGCGGCACGCGTGGCCCTCGGCGAAGCCTCCGAGGTCCGCGACATCAGGTTCGAGCAGACGCTGCTGCTGGATGGCGAGACGGTGGCATCTTCTGCGGCAACGGTTTTGACACCGGGCGTCCTCGAGTTCGCCGTCGACACCCACGAGGAGGGCGAACGCATTCGCCGAGCCAGCGCCGTCCTGCATGCCTTAGAGGGTCAAGCGGATCCGGCGGATTCGGGGAATTCAGGGGATGGGGCGGAGCCGCCCGCACACGATATGGATGTGCTGATGGCGAGCCATCCGACTCGCGTAGACGGTGACGAATTGCGAAAGGCATTCGACATCGTGGGCATTCAGTATGGTCCGGCGTTCTCGGGCCTGGCCGCGGCGCGCTTCGCCGAAGGGGATATCACCACCGTGCTCGCCGACGTCGCGCTGCCCGGGGCCATCCGCTCGCAGCAGTCGGCTTACACCACCCACCCGGCCCTGCTCGATGCCTGCTTCCAGTCGGTGGTCGTTCATCCCGAGGTGCAAAAGGCGGGCGCCGGTGGTCTGCTGTTGCCCGTTGGGGTACGCAGACTGCGCAACTACCACACCACCCGCGATGCGCATTACTGCCTCACCCGGGTCACGTCGTCGCGGCCCGGCGAGTGCGAGGCCGACCTCGACGTGTTGGACCAGTCCGGAACGGTCTTGCTGACTATCGAGGGGCTGCGGCTGGCCGGCGGCGTTTCGGAGCACGAACGCGACAACCGAATGCTCAACGAGAGACTGTTGACCATCGAATGGCAGCCTCGTGAACTACCCGAGGTGTCGCAGGCCGGGCCCGGATCCTGGCTGCTGCTCAGTACCTGCGACGTGCTGGATCCGCTGACGGCGCAGCTCGGCGAAGCCTTGAATTCCGTTGGGGCGCACTGTACACCGGTGCCTTTGCCGCTCGGGCCGGTCGATACCGCGCAGCTGCGTTCGTTGCTGGACGGCAGCGGTCTGACCGCCTCGAATGGTCACGGGCCTCTCAAGGGCTTCACCGGTGTCGTCGTGGTGGCTGCACCCGGGGCCAACGGCCCGGGCGATTCGCGAGCATGGCGGCGCGGCCGGGACTACGTCTCCCACATCGTGACCATCGCCCGCGAGCTATCAGAACTCCCCGGCGAGCCGCCGCGACTCTTCGTGGTGACCAGGAATGCCGCCAGCGTGCGGACCGGCGATTTGGCCAACCTGGAGCAGGCGGGACTGCGTGGATTGATGCGGGTGATCGACGCCGAACACCCGCATTTGGGTGCCACTCAGATCGACATCGATGGTCAGACCGAACTCGGGCAGGTGGCCCTACAACTGAACAGCGGCTCGGAGGAAGACGAGACGGCCTGGCGCAACGGCCAGTGGTACACCGCCCGCCTGCTGCCCGGTCCGCTGAGCCCGGCCGAACGGCACACCACCGTCGTCGAGCACCGACGCGACGGCATGCGCCTGCAGATCCGCACCCCCGGTGACCTCGAATCGCTCGAGTTCACGGCATTTGACCGCGTTCCGCCAGGACCGGCGGAGATCGAGGTCGCCGTTACCGCGTCCACCATCAACTTCGCTGATGTCCTCGTCGCCTTCGGGCGGTATCCCAGCTTCGAGGGCTTCCAGCAGCAGTTGGGCGGCGACTTCGCCGGTGTGGTGACCGCGGTCGGACCCGGCGTCACCGAGCACAAGGTCGGCGACCACGTAGGCGGCATGTCCCGTAACGGTTGCTGGGGCACATTCGTGATCGCCGATGCCCAGCACGCGGTTACGCTTCCGCCCCAGGTGCCGCTGGAAGACGCGGCGGCGGTGCCTACCGCCTCGGCGACCGCGTGGTACAGCCTGCACGATCTGGCCCGCATCTCGCCGGCCGACAAGGTGCTGATCCACTCCGCGACCGGCGGTGTCGGGCAGGCGGCCGTCGCGATAGCCCGGGCCGTGGGATGCGAGATCTTCGCGACGGCGGGCAGCCCACAGCGCCGGCAACTGCTGCGCGACATGGGTATCAAGTACGTCTACGACTCACGCAGCACCGAGTTCGTCGATGAGATCCGCCGCGACACCGACGGGTACGGCGTCGACGTCGTGCTCAACTCGCTAACGGGTGCCGCGCAACGCGCGGGAATAGACTTGCTGGCCTTTGGCGGGCGCTTCATTGAGATCGGCAAACGCGACATCTACCGCGACACCCGGCTCGGTTTGTTTCCCTTCCGCCGCAATCTGTCGCTGCATGCGGTGGACCTGGCATTGCTGACATATAGCCACCCAGAGATCATTCGGCGCCTGTTGACCACCGTGTACCAAGCCACGGCCGACGGCGTGTTGCCCATGCCGCAGAGCACGCACTACCCGATTCACGACGCCGCTGCTGCCGTCCGCCTGGTCGCCGGCGCCGGGCACACCGGCAAGGTGCTACTCGACGTGCCGCGCACCGGAAGCAGTGTCGCCATAGTGCCCCCACAGCAGGTTCGCGCGTTCCGGGCC
>JBEKNM010000528.1:0-3760 GCA_049522835.1 Mycobacterium sp. | reverse complement strand
CAACCTGGCCACTGCATTCACCGCGGACGGCGTGCAATGGGCGAGCAAAATCATTTCCATCGGGGCATTGGCGGGGCTGACCACCGTGGTGATGGTGTTGATGCTCGGGCAGTGCCGGGTTTTGTTCGCGATGGCGCGCGACGGGCTGTTGCCACGGCAGCTGGCCAGAACCAGTTCGCGCGGCACTCCGGTCCGGATCACGGTGCTGGTCGCGCTGGTGGTGGCCGTGACGGCGGCGGTGTTCCCGATCACCAAGCTAGAGGAGATGGTCAACATCGGAACGCTGTTCGCGTTCGTCCTGGTGTCCGCCGGGGTCATCGCCCTGCGCCGCAGCCGGCCAGACCTACCGCGTGGGTTCCGGGCCCCTTGGGTGCCCGTGCTTCCGATTGCGTCGATATGCGCATGCGCGTGGCTGATGGTGAATCTCACCGCGCTGACCTGGGTCCGGTTCGGCGTTTGGTTGGTGGCGGGGACCGCGATCTATCTCGGCTACGGGCGCCGGCACTCGGTGCAGGGCCGCCGCGACGCTGAGGAGGCCCACCACGCTAACTACACTGAACCGGTTCAAGCCGACCCGGATACCGCAATGACGTAACCTCGTCTGGTTTACAAATAACCATATTTGTCTAGACATAAGACGCAAACGTGGGTATTGTCAAGCCGCCAACGTGGTATGACTCACAGGGAGGGTTTGGCATATGACCGCACAACTGCGACCCCAATTGAACCGGGTGGCGCAAGCACCCGTCTGGCAGGACAAGAAGCGCCGTCTGTGGCTCCTGGGACTGATCGCCCCGACGGCGCTGTTCGTGATGCTGCCGATGATCTGGGGGATGAACCAACTCGGCTGGCAGGGCGCCTCGCAGGCGCTGTTGTGGATCGGGCCGATCCTGGTCTACGTCCTGTTGCCCATCCTCGACCTGCGCTTCGGGCCCGACGGACAGAACCCGCCCGACGAGGTGATGGAGCAGCTGGAAAACGACAAGTACTACCGCTATTGCACTTACATCTTCATCCCGTTCCAGTACCTCAGCGTCCTGTTCGGCGCCTACTTGTTCACCGCCTCGGACATCAGCTGGCTCGGTTACGACGGCCCGTTGAGCTGGGCGGGGAAGCTCGGCGTGGCGCTGTCGGTCGGTGTCCTCGGTGGTGTGGGCATCAACACCGCGCACGAGATGGGGCACAAGAAGGATTCGTTGGAGCGGTGGCTGTCCAAGATCACCCTGGCGCAGACTTGCTACGGGCATTTCTACATCGAGCACAACCGCGGTCACCACGTCCGGGTGGCAACTCCGGACGACCCGGCGTCGTCCCGTTTCGGCGAGACTTTCTGGGAATTCCTGCCGCGCAGCGTGTTCGGCAGCCTGCGCTCGTCATTGCGGCTGGAAGCCCAACGGCTGCGCCGGCTGGGCGCCAGCCCATGGAATCCCAAGACATATCTGTCCAACGATGTGCTCAACGCCTGGCTGCTGTCGGTGGTGTTGTGGGGTGTGCTGATCGCGGTCTTCGGCCCCGCGCTGATCCCGTTCGTGATCATCCAGGCGGTCTTCGGTTTCACCCTTCTAGAGGCCGTCAACTACCTCGAGCACTACGGGCTGTTGCGGCAGAAGAACGCCAACGGCCGCTACGAGCGCTGCGCACCGGTGCACAGCTGGAACTCCGACCACGTGGTCACCAACCTGTTCCTGTACCACCTGCAGCGGCACAGCGACCACCACGCCAACCCCACCCGGCGGTACCAGACGCTGCGTAGCCTCGAGGGCTCGCCCAACCTGCCGAGTGGGTACGCGTCGATGATCTCGCTGACGTATTTTCCGCCACTGTGGCGCAAGGTGATGGACCATCGGGTGCTGGCGCACTACGACGGCGACATCACCAGGGTCAACCTGCAGCCGCGCCTGCGCGAGAAGCTGCTGGCGCAGCACGGGGCCGCGCAATGACGGCCGCCTACCAGTGCCCAGTCTGCGATTACGCCTACGACGAGGCCAAGGTGATGCCAGGGAAGGGTTTCCGGCCGGCACACGGTGGCAGGAGATTCCCGATGACTGGTGCTGTCCAGACTGCGCGGTGCGCGAAAAGTCGATTTTGAAGAGGTAGGAGCGAACAAATGAGTGACTACAAACTGTTCCGCTGCATCCAGTGCGGATTCGAGTACGACGAGACTCAGGGATGGCCGGAGGACGGCATCGAGCCTGGGACCCGCTGGGACGACATCCCCGAGGACTGGAGCTGCCCGGACTGCGGAGCGGCCAAATCGGACTTCGAGATGGTAGAGGTAGCGCGCCGGTGAACGCTCCAAGCGATATTGTCGCGCCTGTGAAGCGGCTTCCTTACGCCGAGGCGTCGCGGGTCCTGCTGCGTGACTCGGTGCTGGATGCGATGCGGGACCTGCTGATGACCCGGGACTGGTCCGCCATCACGCTGTCCGACGTGGCCCGCACAGCCGGCATCAGTCGGCAGACTATCTACAACGAATTCGGCTCACGGCAGGGCTTGGCGCAGGGCTATGCCCTGCGCCTGGCCGATCGCCTGGTCGACACCGTCCATGCCGCCCTGGACGACAACGTCGGCAACATATCCGAGGCATTCCTGCAGGGTTTTCGGTCGTTCTTCGCCGGGTCGGCAGCGGATCCATTGGTGATATCGCTGCTGACCGGAGTCGCCAAGCTCGATCTGCTGCAGATCATCACCACCGACAGCGCACCGATCATCACCCGTGCTTCGGAGCGGTTGACATCCACCCTCACCCAGACCTGGGTGGCCATCAGCGACGAGGACGCCGGCGTGCTGGCGCGCGCCATCGTGCGGGTGGCACTGAGCTACGTGTCGATGCCACCCGAGGCCGACCACGACGTGGCGAGGGATCTGGCGCGGCTGCTGACGCCCTTCGCGGAGCGTCACGGCATCATCAACCTGCCTTGACCGGCCAGGGCCAAGGGCCCTGAATGTCACCGACTACAGTGGCGCAAGAGCATAACTAAGCTAACTAGGGGCCTAACTTGGCTCGCGCAAAACCCTTAAGCACCCTGAGCCTGTAGAAGGATGAGACATCACCATGACGACGACCGAAAATTCGCTGACAACCGACGTTCGTAATGGCGTGGAATTTAAGGTCGCCGATCTGTCGCTCGCGGATTTCGGCCGTAAAGAACTCGACCTCGCCGAGTATGAGATGCCGGGCTTGATGTCGCTGCGTCGCGAGTACGCCGAAGTGCAACCGCTGAAGGGGGCCCGTATCTCGGGCTCGCTGCACATGACCGTGCAGACCGCAGTGCTCATCGAGACCCTGACATCGCTGGGCGCCGAAGTCCGCTGGGCATCGTGCAACATCTTCTCCACCCAGGACCATGCGGCGGCAGCGGTCGTCGTCGGCCCGCACGGCACCCCGGAGGAGCCTCAGGGTGTGCCGGTCTTCGCGTGGAAGGGCGAATCGCTCGAGGAGTACTGGTGGGCCGCCGAGCAGATGCTGACCTGGCCGGACGCCGACAAGCCGGCCAACATGATCCTCGACGACGGCGGCGACGCCACCATGTTGGTGTTGCGTGGCGCGCAGTACGAAAAGGCCGGCGTGGTGCCGCCCGCCGAGGAGAACGACTCCGCGGAGTGGAAGGTCTTCTTGAACCTGGTGCGGACCCGCTTCGAGACCGAGAAGAACAAGTGGACCAAGATTTCCGGGTCGGTCAAGGGCGTCACCGAGGAGACCACCACCGGCGTGCTGCGGCTGTACCAGTTCGCCGCGGCCGGGGACCTGGCTTTCCCC
>JBEKNM010000527.1:0-3784 GCA_049522835.1 Mycobacterium sp. | reverse complement strand
AAGCCGACGCATTGGCTAAGGGCAGGCGGACGGCAGCCGATCGGGCGGATCAGGCCGGCGGCGCGGCCGACGCCGGGACGCGCCGCACCGAGATCCTGCGGACCGCCGCGTCGCTGATCGCATCCTCGGGATTGCGAACGTCGTTGCAGGAGATCGCCGACGCGGCAGGCATCCTCCCCGGAAGTTTGTATCACCATTTTGAGTCCAAAGAGGCGATCCTCATCGAGCTGATCCGCCGCTATCAGGATGATGTGAACCGTATCGGAGAAACCGCCCAGGCCAGGCTGGACGAGCCCGACCCACGCCCGGCTTCGGAAAAGATCATCGAGTTGGGGTCGGCAATTGCCAACTGCGCCGTACAGCACGGGGCGGCCCTGCAGATGTCGTTCTACGAGGGACCGAGCGCAGATCCCGAGCTGATGAAGCTGACCCGCCAGCAGCCCACGGCGATTCAGGAGGCGATGCTGCAAACGCTGCGCGCCGGCAGGTGGAGTGGCTATATCAAACCCGATATCGATCTGCCCACGGTGGCCGACCGTATCTGTCAGACCATGCTGCAGGTCGGGCTTGACGTCATGCGCCACAATTCTCCCGCAGACCAGGTAGCCGAGCTGTTGTGCCGAATCATTTTGCAAGGGCTGGCAGCTCGGCCTCCCACCGATCCCGCATTAGATCGGTCCAACGCCTTTGCTGCGGCAGATGACATCATCAAGACGTGGGCCGACGACAGCGACGCCGATCCCAGCGACAAGGCGGCCCACGTCCGCGCGGTGGCACGAACGGAGTTCGGCCGCAAAGGGTACGAAGTCACCACCATCAGGGACATCGCATCGGCAGCGGGTCTGGGTACCGGAACCGTTTATCGGGTGATCGGATCCAAGGACAAACTCCTCGCCTCGATCATGGAATCCTTCGGGAAGAAGGTTGAGGCGGGTTGGGTCGGGGTGCTGCGCTCGGATGCCACGACCATCGAGAAGCTGGACGCGCTGAGCTGGGTCAACGTCAATGCGCTGGATCAATTCTCCGACGAGTTCAGGATCCAGCTTGCCTGGATGCGACAGTCGCCACCGAACAGCCCCAACCCGGGCTGGCTCTATGCGACGCGACTTCGGCAGATGAAATCGCTGCTCTCCGAGGGGATCCGGTCAGGTGAGATCCGCATCGACACGCCCTCCACTGCGATGCTGGCACGATGCGTGATCGGCCTGCAGTGGATACCGGAGAATATCCTCCGCTCAGTCGGGAGGCGCGCGGCGTTGGTGCACGCCCGGGACACTTTTCTCCGCGGCGTCGCGGTTCGCGGCAAGTAGGAAGCGCCTTACGGCGGCTTACCGGGTACCCGGTGTTGAACCAAATAACTGTTCTTCATACAGTAGGGCGGTCAGTAATGGCCTCGTAGTGGCCTATCAGTGGCCCCCGTAATGGCCCAGGAGAGGAACTCAATGTCTGTTATCGATCGGCTGCGCTACGACGGTAAGCGGGCGCTCGTTGTCGGCGGCGCGACCGGCATGGGTGCGGCGGCGGCCAAGTCGGCCGGCGAGCTCGGCGCCGAAGTCATCGTGCTGGATTACGCGCCGGTGAAGTTCGACGTCGCCAAGGCAATACAGGTGGATCTGCGAGACCCCGCTTCGATCGACGCCGGGATCGACGAGATAGGCGGACCGGTCCACGCCGTCTTTTCGGCCGCCGGGATCGCCGACGGAGCCGACCTGATGAAAATCAACTTCATCGGTCACCGTCACCTGATCGATCGATTGCTCGAAAAGAACCAGCTTCCGTCCGGTTCGTCAATCTGCTTCATCTCGTCCGTCGCCGGCATGGGGTGGGAGAACGATCTACCGCTGCTGACGGAGTTCCTGGCCACGCCCGACTTCGCGGCCGCCGACTCCTGGTCAAAGGCACACGAGTCGGAAGGCATCATCCACTACGGCTTCAGCAAGAAAGCCATCAACGCCTACGTGGCGACACAGGGCTACCACTTGCTGAAGAAGGGTATTCGCATCAACGCGATCTGCCCTGGCCCGACCGACACCCCGCTGGCACAGGCCAACGCCGACCTTTGGCTGACCTTCGCGCAGGACTACCGGGACGAGACCGGCTCCAAGGTCCACACGCCGGAGCAGATGGGCGATGTCATGGCGTTCCTCAACAGCGCCGCTGCGTTCGGCATCAACGGGATCACGCTGCTGGTGGACTACGGGCACACGATGGCATCGCTGACCGGGGCATACCCGCCGGGCAAGCCCATCATCGATCTGATCATGGGGCGCGTCCAGCTAACGTAGGAGGGCCATGGCGCGCGTCAACGTCATAGGCGGCCACGGCAAAATCGCGCTGCAGCTGGCTCGGATTCTGAGCGAGCGCGGCGACGAGGCCAGTTCGGTCTTCCGTAACCCGGAACACTCCGACGACGTCGCGGGCACCGGTGCCAAACCGGTCGTGGCCGATATCGAGCAGCTCGACACAACCGCGCTGGCGAACCTGTCAGCCGGACACGACGCGGTCGTCTTCTCCGCCGGGGCGGGCGGTGGCAACCCGGCGCGGACCTACGCCGTGGACCGTGATGCGGCCATCCGGGCGATTGACGCCGCCGCGCAGGCGGGCGTGCGGCGGTTTGTCATGGTGTCTTACTTCGGCGCCGGTCCGGATCACGGGGTACCGGGGGATGATCCATTCTTCGCATACGCTCAGGCCAAGGCGGCTGCGGATGCCCACCTACGCGCCAGCGACCTGGATTGGACGGTGCTGGGACCTGGCCGGCTCACCCTGGAACCGGCTACCGGCAGGATCGCAATCGGCGAGGGCAAAGCAGTCTCGCGGGCCGACGTCGCGCTCGTCGTAGCCGCGACGCTGGCGGATGACTCGACCATCCGCCGGACGATCGAATTCAATAACGGCGATGTCCCGATCGCGGACGCGCTGGCAACCTGACCCGTCGTTCTCCGGCCTGTCAAGCAGCAGAGTAAGCTGCTCCTGGCAGCTGGTCTGCTGGTGCCGCATGACGTGGCGCCGGCATGCGACGAAGCATGTTAGTAATGCTTCCTAAGAGGGAACCCGGTGAGAGTCCGGGACTGTCCCGCAGCGGTATGCAGGAACGACCGCCGTCAACAGCACTGGTCGCTGGGTCCGCCCACCGACTGGGAAGCGACGGCCACTAGGAGCACCACCCGGTGCGCGCCTGCGAGTCCGAAGACCTGCCAGCTGTGCCGGGCGCGCCGCGTCCGGCGGTTCATCGCCTCGTGGAATGGGCGTTTGGCCGTAGCCGTTGCGGTATGTGTGCCGGGGGTGCGCATCGCGAACGGAATCGGCTGCGCGTCCGCCGGCGGTAACCAGTACGCCAATTGAAGGACGAAATAAACGTGACCTCTCAAGCATTCACCGCGACGGTTACCGGCTCCCCACGCATCGGTCCGAAGCGCGAACTCAAGCGCGCGACCGAGGGCTACTGGGCCGGGCGCACCAGCCGATCGGAGCTGGAATCCGTAGCCGCGACTTTGCGCCGCGACATGTGGTCAGGCCTGGCCGCAGCCGGTCTGGACTCGGTGCCGGTGAACACCTTCTCTTACTACGACCAGATTCTTGACACCGCGGTTCTGCTCGGCGCGCTGCCGGCCCGCGCGGCAAAAGTCTCCGACGATCTGGATCGCTACTTCGCTCTCGCGCGCGGCAACAAAGACATCGCGCCGATGGAGATGACCAAGTGGTTCGACACCAACTACCACTACCTGGTTCCCGAGATCGAGCCGGCCACCAAGTTCGCACTGAACCCGGCCAAGGTGCTTTC
>JBEKNM010000526.1:0-3796 GCA_049522835.1 Mycobacterium sp. | reverse complement strand
ACGGTGTGAGCCGCCGCCAATGCCATCTCGCAATAGGCTGCACCCGGAAGCGCGGCCACATTATGTATCTGGTGGTCGCGCAACCACGGCAGTGCCGTGGTGCCGACCTCGGCCAGCACCGCGCTGATCGTCCCTTCCGCGACATGCGCGGCGGCCAGGCCGGTGAAGGCAGGGCCGAACTGAACTCCGCGCTGGTCGAACCACTCCCGCAGCTCGTCGCCTTCGCGACGACATGACACAGCCGCCAGCAGGGCGGCTATGTCATGCGCGGGCGGCTGGTCTTCATCGTCGTGGGATTCCTCGCCATCCCGGGGGGCTTGGTCGGGCGGTAAGGCATGCAGCACCGCGGAGGCCCGCCGCACCTTTTCGCCCTGCTGGTCTGTCTCCACGACGAATGGGGCGACACCGGGCGCCGCCACCGACGCGACAGCACCGACGGTGGTCTCGTCGTCGAGCAGCAGCATCTCCTCGAAACGGATGTCGCGCACTTCGGACGCCTCGCCCAGGACGGTGTGAGCCGCCGCCAATGCCATCTCGCAATAGGCTGCACCCGGAAGCGCGGCCACATTATGTATCTGGTGGTCGCGCAACCACGGCAGTGCCGTGGTGCCGACCTCGGCCTGCCAGACGTGCCGCTCCGGCTCCTCCATCAGCCGCACGTGCGGGCCCAACAGCGGATGCACCGCAACGGTATTGGCAGCATGCGAGTGGCGACCCGCGCTGTCGGGCTCGAGCAGCAGGCGGCGTTTGGTCCATGCCGGCAGCGGCGCGTCCACCAGGTGCCCGCTGGGGTAGAGCGCTGAGAAGTCCACCGCCGCGCCCGCGCTGTGCAGGTCGATCAGCAGCCCGCGCAGTCCGTGCGGCAGTGGTTGCTCGCGCCGCATAGCGGGAACGGCGGCTACGGGGATGTCAAGGCTGGTGCCGGTCTGTTCGACGGCGCGAGTCAGTAGCGGGTGCGGCGACAGCTCACCGAATACCCGGTACCCGTCTTCGAGGGCCGCCCGGACCGCCGCGGCGAACCGCACCGTGTGCCGCAGATTGTCCACCCAGTAATTGGCATCGCACACCGGCCGTTCGCGCGGATCGAACAACGTAGCGGAGTAGTAAGGAACCTCAGGCTCCATCGGTGTGACATCGGCCAGCACCCGGGATAGTTCGTCGAGGATCGGATCGACCTGAGGGGTGTGCGAGGCCACGTCGACGGCGACTTCGCGGGCCATGATTTCGTCCGCTTCCCATGCCTTGACGAGGTCGCGCACCGTCTGGGTCGCGCCGCCGATCACGGTGGACTGCGGCGAGGTCACCACGGCGACCACGACGCCCTTGGCGCCGCGATTCGTCAGTTCTTCGCGGACGCGCAGGGCGGGCAGTTCCACCGACGCCATCGCGCCGATGCCGGCGATGCGGGTGCACAGGTGGGAGCGGCGACAGATAACGCGCACCCCGTCTTCGGTGGACAGCGCTCCGGCGACTACCGCCGCCGCTACTTCGCCGAGTGAATGGCCGATGACCGCGCCAGGGCGGACGCCGTGGGACTTCATTGTGGCCGCCAGCGCGACCTGCATGGCGAACAGGGTCGGCTGTACCCGGTCGATACCGGTAACCACCTCGGGTGCTGTCATCGCTTCGGTCACCGAAAACCCTGATTCCCGGGCGATGAGCGGCTCCACCTCGGCGATGGTCGCGGCGAACACCGGCTCTTTGGCGAGCAGATCCGCGCCCATCGACACCCACTGCGAACCCTGCCCAGAGAACACCCAGACTGGTCCGCGGTCGTCTTGGCCGACGGCTGGTTGATAAGGGGTGTCGCCGTCAGCGACCTCGCGCAAAGCCTTGACCAGCTCGGTGTTGCCGGCAGCAATCACCCCGGTGCGCACCGGCCGATGCGCACGCCGGCGTGCCAGCGTGTAAGCCAGGTCCGAAGCCGCCACGGGGTCAGAGCCGGCGCGCTCGTCGATCCAGTCGGCTAACCGGCGCGAAGTCTGGCGCAACGCCTTGGCCGAGGTGGCAGACAGTGCAAACAACAGCGGCGGGGCTGACTCGAATGGGACTACCCCGTTGTGCGGCGTAGCGGTCTGGGGGGCTTGCTCGAGAATGGCGTGCACGTTGGTGCCCGACATTCCGTACGACGACACCGCGGCCCGTCTGGGTGTCCCGTCATCCTGGCCGGGCCATGGCGTAATCTGTTGCGGCACAAAGATTCCGGTCTCGATTTGGGTGAGCTCATCGGGCAGCCGAGTGTGGTGCACCATGGGTGGCACCACACCGTGCTGCAGGGACAGGACCGCTTTGATGATCCCCACTGCCCCTGCAGCGGCCTCGGTGTGGCCCAGATTGCTCTTGGCCGACGCGAGCGCGCAAGCCCGGTCGATGCCGTACACCTGCGCCAGGCTGCTGAACTCGATCGGGTCACCAATCGGGGTACCGGTGCCGTGCGCCTCGATCATGCCGACACTGCGGGGGTCCACACCGGCGGCGGCCAACGCCGCTCGATACGCCACCACCTGCGCATCCAGTGAGGGGGTGGAAATGTTCTCGGTCCGACCGTCCTGATTGGTTGCGGTGCCGCGCAGCACGGCGAGAACCCGGTCTCCGTCCCGCAGCGCATCGGGGAGCCTCTTGAGCAGCACTACTGCGCAGCCCTCGGAACGGACAAACCCGTCGGCGCCGACATCGAACGAGCGGCAGCGCCCGGTGGGGGAGAGCATGCCCTGTGCCGAAGCAGACGCGTACGTCCGCGGCTCCAGCATCACCATGGAGCCACCCGCCAAGGCAAGGTTGCTCTCACCTTCGTGCAGACTGCGGCAAGCCATATGCACCGCAAGCAGACTCGACGAACACGCCGTGTCCATGGTCATCGCGGGACCGCGCAGCCCCATGGCATACGAGACCCGCCCGGAGGCCATGCTGAAAGCGGTTCCGGTGAATCCGTACGCGTCGTCCAGCGCACCCGCCTCGCTGGTGACAAACGCGTAATCGTCATGGCAGATACCAACGAACACACCGGTCAGCGAGCCGGCCAACGATTTCGGCGGCAGCCCGGCGTGCTCGACGGCCTCCCACGAGGTCTCCAGCAGCAAGCGGTGCTGTGGATCGATCGCGGTTGCTTCCCGCTCGCTGATGGCGAAGAACTCAGGATCGAAGTCGGCGACGTCGTCGAGGAACCCACCCCATCGCGACACCGACCGACCCGGCACACCAGGCTCTGGGTCGTAGTATTCGTCGGCGTCCCAGCGGTCGGCGGGGATCTCTGCTATGAGATCTTCGCCTTGTCGCAGGGCTTCCCACAGCCGGGCAGGGGAGTCGATGCCTTTGGGCAGCCGGCACGCCATGCCGATAACAGCAACCGGTGTAACAGGTGTGGTCTGCTGCACGCTTTTCGACTCCTTGCTTTTCGACCCCGTTGCGGGGGTGCTTACCGCGAAGATCCCACGGCGTCGCACCCAAGGAACCTGAGCGAAATATTGACACCAATCGCCAAGAAATCGATAGTGAACAGCTGCGTAGCCTAGCTTGGATCGGCTGCCCGCATGGGCTAAACAACTATCCCTGGTTTGCTGATACGTGTGACGACGGCGCCGCACAGTCCGGTGTGCGGGAGACCCGAACCCAGTACGGTTTTTTTCGGCGGCGGCGTACCGGGAGTTTTCGCCCTGGTTACGATGGCGGACGCGAAGGTGTCCCGCCAGTATCCGGAGTGCTCACACATGACCACATCGCGCGTGCCCCCGCTTCCGCTCGACGAGGCCAAAGCCGCCGCCGACGAGGCGGCCGTGCCCGACTACATGGCTGAACT
>JBEKNM010000525.1:0-3811 GCA_049522835.1 Mycobacterium sp. | reverse complement strand
TCCGGCCAGCAGCGGACCGTGCGGATCGTCGCTTTGGCCGCGCCGTGCATCGCTGAACAGATTGTCCAGAACGTCCTCGACGCCGTCAGCGCCCACACTGATACGCGCGCGCGGTGACAAACGGCGCAGCACGGCCGACACGATCGGATTAGCGTGGTTGAGCACGGCCACGTCGGCGAATTCGGCCTGGCCGACAACCACCTGGGCCTCGGTGCGCCCGTCGTTGAGTTGGGCGTCACCGAGCGCCTGGCTCAACCACACCGACGAATCGACACTGGTCACCACCGCGACGATCGATACATCAAGGGCCGCAGGTCCGTCCACGTAACCGGGTACCACGCGCACTCGGACATGGTTGATGGCCCAGCAGATCGGTTCGGGTTCCAGCCACGGGGCAAGGTGCACCACAATGCGCTCCACGTCGTCGCGGCGGTGCAACTTTCGCAGCAGCACCAGCAGGTCGTTGCGAATCGTGCACGACGCGCACCCGTTCACGAGTTCGAGCCCAGCCTCAGCGGTCGTCAACACCCCGTGTTGCAGGGTCACCATCGTTCGGCGTACCACGTGACCGTCGAAACGGTGCTCGACGACCAGTGTCCCGGGGGTGGGTAGCAGGGCCCCCACGATCGGATCGGTGTCCTGCTGGCCGGCGACCAGGATAACGGGCGTCCGCATCACCCTCCTTATTGGGAATCATTTTCATTAGAGCTGCCGCTACGGTACCGTGTGCGACAGAGCTTGTCGAAAATGATTTTCAATAAGGGTATGCGGTCAAGGAGGGCTGCACGTTGTCTGCTCGCTGCCAAGTCACCGGCCGCGTACCGGGTTTCGGTAATGCGGTGTCGCACTCGCATCGCCGGACTCGTCGGCGCTGGTCACCCAACATCCGGCTCAAGACGTACTACCTGCCGTCGGAGGGCCGCCGGATCCGGCTGCGAGTCAGCGCAAAGGGCATCAAGGTCATCGACCGCGACGGCATCGAAGCCGTCGTGGCACGGCTGCGCCGTGAGGGGCAGCGGATCTGATGGCACGCAACGAGATCCGGCCCATCGTCAAGCTGCGCTCCACCGCAGGCACGGGCTACACCTACATCACCCGCAAGAACCGGCGCAACGACCCGGACCGGCTGGTGCTGCGTAAGTACGACCCAGTGATCCGCCGCCACGTCGATTTCCGCGAGGAGCGCTGAAGATGGCCAAGAAATCCAAGATAGTCAAAAACGAGCGCCGCCGCGCGATCGTGGCGCGCTACGCGCAACGCCGCGCTGAACTCAAAGAGATCATCCGATCACCGTCGAGCACGGGCGAGCGGCGCGCGGCGGCACAAAGCGAGTTGGCGCGCCAGCCCCGCGACGCCAGCGCGGTGCGGTTGCGCAACCGCAACCGCGACGCTGTCGACGGTCGTCCGCGCGGGCATCTGCGCAAATTCGGGCTGTCGCGGGTACGGGTCCGCCAATTGGCTCATAACGGGCAGCTACCCGGCGTGCGGAAGGCGAGTTGGTGATGGCCCCCAGCCGAAATGACGTTATTGCCCTACCACGGACAGACCGCCGGCCGGGCAAAAGACATTGACTTCCCCGCGTCGCGCCACCGACCGCGCGTTCACCCTCGTCGTCTGTACCGCCTGTGCGACCGAACACAACCTGTCGGTCATCGATGAACTACGTCCCACCATCCGGCGCTGTCCACATGCGATGCTCGTCTCCGCGGCGTGCATGCTCGGACCGCTCACCTGCGTGTCTCGCCCGACAGGATGCGGTGTCATGGCCTTGGTGCAGCCTTGCACCAATGACCGGGTGCCCAGCGGACCACCCCGATGGATCGGTCCCATCACCGACAACCTTGACGCAGCACTGCTGCGGGACTGGTTAGAGCAGGGGCAATGGGAAGACACGCCCCTGCCAAGACAGCTCAGCAGGCATCATCTCTGGGTTCGCAGCGCCAGTCGAAGCAATTGAGATGCCGCATCGCCCAGCACTGAGTCTCGCGCCGTTGCGGGTTGCTAGTTTTCTTCGTTTCCCTCGGCACCGCTGCCTGGGTCCCAGGTACCGGGCATCATCGGCATCCGCGGGCCGCCGCCGAACTCATCACCGGCCAGCGTGGCCAACCCGGCCGCCTTTCCGGCCGCTTCCTTGCGTGCTGTGCCGGCAAACCCCAGATTCCCGGCGCCTTGATCCGAAGCTGTTGTCGACACCGCGGCCTCGCCGCCCGGCACACCCCAGTCTGGGTCGACCTCGACATTCATATCCATAAACTCATCGCCATAGCCACGCTGCCGTGCCCGCTGGCGCCGCCGCGCCCTCGCCGCCCCCCGTGTGGCCGCTGCGGCCGCCGCCGCGACACCACCGGCTTCCGGGGCTTTCCTTTTCGCGCTCGAGCTGGCGCTGGAACTCAGCCCCGAGCCGGCACCGATTCTGGGAGGGCCAACCACGTAGGGAGGGATGAAACCCGACCCACCCGCGGCGGTAGGTGGCGGTGCCGGTGCCGGACCCGCAGGAGCCGGGGGGCTGGAAGGCGTCGGCGACGGCGCCGGCGCCGTCGCAGGCGCCGCAGCCGGCGCGATGAAAGTCGGGGCCACCCCAACGACCGGCAACAATGCGGGCGCAGCCAGTGCCGGCGCGACAACAGGTTGAGGCAAGGCAGTCAAGCCGGCCAGCCCCGCCAGGCCCACTGCGCCCGCGGAGGAGAGCGCGGGCAGCGTCGCGACCGCCACCGCCGGGTTGGTGATTGCATAGGAAAGGACTTCTCCTATGTGGGTCGGGATATCGAAAAATTCCCAGCTGAAGAGATATTGAAAGGCCGCCACCGGATTTGTTCTAAGGTCTACCGTGAAGTTTTCAAAATCCTCAGTAAGTTCGAGGCTTCGAGCGACCCAAAACGACGCTTGGCCGGGATTCGTATAGCTGTCGTAGGTGGCCCCATTGATGGTGCCGCCTGCAGGGTCCCAATTGATGCCGAAGTGCTGCAGGATGGGCGCCAGGAAATTATCGAACGCATTGTCGATCGTCGGGTCGTGTGCAACTGGGCCATTTGAGATACCGAGGCTTTGCAGGAAATTTATGTACCCCTGCGGGAGCCCGAGCGGGTTGTCGGTCTGGCCATTGTTGAGTATGACGTCCGCGATCTGCTGCTGCAGCCCAAGCGGGTTTTGCAGGAACTGCTCGACCTGCTGCAGGAACCCCTGCCAGAACCCCTGCAGCAGGTTGTCCCCTTCCTGCAGCACGTCGGACGCCGACGACGCCGGATCGGCTGACGCGCCGGACTTCAGAATCTGCGGCGCCGCGGTGGTCTGCGGCGTCTGCGACATTGACGCCAGCGCCGTGCTGGAGACGGCTTGATAAGTCGCCATCGTGAGGGCGGCCTGAGCCCACATGCGCACATAGTCGGCCTCGTTGAGCGTGATCGGGATTGTATTGATCCCAAAGAAATTCGTGGCCAACAACACCCCGTGAACGGCGTGGTTGGCAGCCAGCTCGGCCAGCGTCGGCATGGCCGCCACCGCCCCGGTGTAGGCCGCGGCCACAGTCTCATGTTTGACGGCCATTTCCGCGCTATTCGCGCTGGCCTGCGTCAACCACGCCAGGTACGGAACGTGCGCGGCCACATACGACTCGGCGCTGGGCCCCTCCCACACGCCGGCCTGTACTTCTGCCAGCGATGCGCTGAGCTCCTCAGCCACCGACGCGTATTCGGCACTCAACGAGTTCCACGCCCCCGCCGACGCCAGCAACGGTCCCGGCCCCGGGCCGCTGCTCAGCAACGCCGAGTGCACCTCAGGCGGCGAAGCCATCCAGATCGGCGCCGTCATACGC
>JBEKNM010000524.1:0-3831 GCA_049522835.1 Mycobacterium sp. | reverse complement strand
GACCTCGTGTTGTTCTGTATGGCCAGACGTCACATCCTGCAACACCGCAACGCGGCCAGCTATGGTCGCCATTGTTGTGAAGGGTCGAAACGTGACGTCCCGCGTGCGGAGTCGACGGTGGAGATGGGTCGCGCTCTCTACCGGAATGTTTGCGCCAACGGCGGCGGCGGGTGTTGTCAACGTGACCCGGCAACCGCGCCCAGCCAAGGCGTCGGCCGCACTTACCGCTGGCCAGAAACCGGTGCCATCGTCAACCACCAGGACGTCGCCGTTGCCGCAGGTTGTCACGTTGCGAAGCACGTCCCAGGGACGAAGCACGGGCACGGTGGCTTCAGGGAAGTTTGGCATTGGCGGTATAGCACCGGTTGCGACGATGACAAGGTCAGCTTCCAGATCGAGCAACCCAACGGCGGTCTGACGATAATTGAGTTGGACGTCGACTTTGCGCCGGCGAATCTGAGCTTCGAGGTAGTCCGCGATCGACTTCAACTCCACGCTAGACCGCGAACCAGTGCACGAGTAGATCGACAAACTCGGTCGCCTTCTCAATCTGCACCCAATGGCCGCACTGACCAAAGATGTGCGCCTGACTATTAGGCAAGTTCGCCAGAAGTGTCATGGTCGTCTCCAATGGGACCACGAGATCATCATGACCGTGAATCAATAAGAATGGCTTGTCGATAGCGGCCAGTTGCTCCGGTGAGAGCGCCATCGCCTCGATCCACCGTTGCCTGGGCTCGGGGAAGAGCGCAGAGTATGCCTCTTGGGCCCCTGGTCGGACGGAGGCTTTGAAACGCAGTTCTGCGAGCTCACGGGTTGCGAAACGCGGGTTGTACGCGAAAATGCGCAGCAGTTCAAGCATAGCTTCGCCTGACGGCTCGTAGGCCCATACCTTCTCGAGCCCCTCAGTCAACTGGAAGCTAACTCCTGCGGATCCCATGACGACCGCCCGGTCGACACGATCCGGAAGCCTGGCCGCCAGGTGTAGCGCCAGTGCACCCCCGAAGCTGTTCCCGACGATCGACACCTTGTCTAACCCAAGGTGATCGAGCAGACCGCTAATAGCATCCAACCAGCGGTCGATCGAGAAACCGGGCACTGGATCGCTATACCCGAATCCCGGAATGTCAGGGGCGACGACTCGATGACCGGCCTGAGCCAGTCCGGGGATTACCAGGCGCCAATTCGCCCAGGCGGTCACGCCTGGGCCGGACCCGTGTAAGAGCAGTAGCGGTGAGCCATCGCCTACATCGTGGTAGTTGATCCTCAGCTCACCGATCAGGGCTTCAGTGGCGATCTCTGGATCTGGGGGCGCGGGAGACAAGGGTGAGGCCGCAGGGTCGGTCACGACAGCTCCAATGCTGGTTGCGCGTCTTGTGGTCACGGGTGTAACGCTCACCGGGCGACGTCGTATTCGTCAGGCAACACCGTGCGATGGTGGGGAGTCCACAGTCCGTGCCGCGAAATGAAACGAACCGACGACGGAACGGTGGCGACGGTCGAGACCCCTTCAGCGCGCCGCGTTTCCCGAGCTAATAGGGCACGCTGCGGATATCGGGCCGGCCGCCTGGGCTCGATATCGTGATGCTCCGGCAGGTTAATCTGTTCCAGGGCACATGCCGGCGCCAACACATGCGAGACCATCCACCGCCTCCTCGCCGATTTCACCGTTCAGATCCGAGTAATTTGCCGCGCGTCGGCGGGGTACCCATCACCTGATTGAAGGGGCCGGGGGCTCGGGACGGACCGCTATCACATCGAGCACGAATCGTGTCGCATCGCCGGCGATGCCGATGTCTACGACCTGAACGCCAAAACGGGCTGGTGAATATCCGTCGCCGTAGACTGCCGTCCATTCTTCGTTGAAGAACTCACGATCTTCTTCAAGGTTGCTCATATAGAGACCTGCTTTAACAATATCTGACCAATCGACCTTGGCCGATTCCAGTAGTATCCTCAAATTTCGAAATAGCATGCGCGCCTGTTCGCGCCCATCCACTGGCACGTCGCCTGTCTCATGGTCGACCCCGCGGATGGCCGAGAAAAACAGGAAGCCCTTGGCTTCCGTATACATCGGAATAGGCGCGGCATGCTGACGAAGTGTCGGAACCGTCCAAACAGCTAGTGGTTTCGACATCACGCACCGTCCGGCGCCGCGCGAGTATTCCTAGGCATCGCCACCACCGCAGCTTCCTCGGGATCTCGCCAGTGCCCCCATATGTCGCCCTCGGTGTACGCGTGCGGAACCCAACTGTCGTCGTCGACTTTAATTGAGCCCCATCCGTATTCGATGGCAATGCCGGACGGAGCCTGAACATAGAAGGAGATGGCGTGGTCGTTGCCGTGACGACCAAGATCTGACAACAGTTTCATCCCAGACCGTCTGGCTATATCGCACGCTCGACCGACATCGTCAAGCGATGCAGTCTCAACGAAGAAGTGATGTGTACGGGCCCGCTCGGATCGTGCGAACGCGGCGCTGTGATGCCGAGGGCTACACCTGAGAAAGTACAGTGCATCGCTTCTGAAGTCCGTGAGCTTAAAGCCCAAAATATCACCATACAGCGACAGTTGTCCTTCGACGTCGGGCGTCTCGATCAGCACGTGTCCGACACCGACGAGGCCATCCATGGGCCGTGTTGTTGTCATCGGTTCGTCTACCCAGCGTCGACCGAAGACGACTTCAATTCGGCGCTGGTCGGGGTCTTCGAACGCGAACAACCGATGCACGTCGCGCTCGCGCGCGAACGCCTCGGATTCTTCCTTGGGCACAAAGCCGTTAGCCTCTAGACGCGACATCAAGTCTACAAAGTCACGCTCACTGGTCGCCTCCCACCCGATCGCACTGACTTCCTCAGAAACCGCAGGTTCGATAAGTATTGAATATGCATATTTTGGATCGACACGAAGCGATAGACCGCCTTCGGACGGGCCATCGGCCGCAGGTGCACCTAACAACGCTTCACTGAAGGACCGCCACGCGCCGGTGTCAGCCGTGCCAATCACGAGGTAAGCAAGTGAGGCTATCGCGCCCATTTTTCGCCCTTTCGGTCGTGCATCGCGCACTTCAACAAATCCGCAACTGATGCGTTCATATGTCTTCCTACGACGCCCGCAGCCAAGGCTGCGGGATCGTTCTGGCGCAGCGCCGCGACTAAATCGCTGTCGACCTCAACGTTTCTGCAATCACGTCGTCCGAGCTGTCAAGTCGGTGGCAGCCGCCACCAGGCCGAACATGCCCTCGGCGTCAATCGGCGTCCGGGCCGCTAGTAGGCTGTCCGAGTACCCCAAACAGCGCGCCTAAGCCGATCCAGTCGTTGGATGACTCTTCGACTGATGGCGAAGGGAACTTGCCTCTTGCTCCCAGCGCTAGAGGAGTTAAAGCAGTGCGAAAGTTCTCGGTAACCCTTTGTTCGCTTATTAGCCATTCATCCCCCAGCTTCACATAGCGGTTGCAATATGTGCCACCGCTGGCGCGGAGGTCGCGCGGCGAGCCGGCGGGCGCGGGCGCACTCGTAACTCCGACAAAATAAGCCGTAAGCAACGCACTGCTCGGGTCGGCGTCCAGTCGGACCATCACGTTTGTCGCGTAGTGAAGTATGTTTCCCTGTCCAGCGACGACATATTTGAAGCTCTGCTCCACGGCTTCGCGCCCAAAATAGGTGCCGCGCGGATTGACCAGGATGCATTCAGGCGAATATAACTTGATCAGGCCATCCATATCCCTACCGTCATAATAGTAATGATATCGGCAGAAGGCATCGCGGATGGCCAGCTCAGATGTGACTCGGAGGTGGCCAGCGTTAATGCTCTCATTGGGACCTATCCGCC
>JBEKNM010000523.1:0-3844 GCA_049522835.1 Mycobacterium sp. | reverse complement strand
GCCGTGGTCATCGCGGGCTTCACGGGACTGTTTTCAAGCTGATCCGAGGCGGACGTCGATTCGATGACTATGGGAGCGCCTGTGCTCTGCTTTGCAGGCTTTTGACCGCGACGGGGTCGTTTTCGGTCAGTCCGATTTTCGCCGCGCCACCAGGTGACCCGAGGTCTGCGAAAAAGTCAGCGTTGATCTGGGTGTACTCGCTGAACTCGCCGGGCAGATCGTCTTCGTAGTAGATGGACTCGACCGGGCACACCGGCTCACAGGCGCCGCAGTCGACGCACTCGTCGGGGTGAATGTAGAGCATCCGAGCACCCTCGTAAATGCAGTCGACAGGGCATTCCTCGATGCATGCCTTGTCTTTGGTGTCAACGCAGGGTTCAGCGATCACGTATGTCACAGACGTCTCCTTCCTGGTAGCTGTCGAGAGGAGCTACCCAGCACCTGCGCTGGGCTGACGTCAGCCGTGCCCAATCCGCAGCAGTTCAGACAGGCTGGTCACCTTGACTCTCGGGCGTCTGTGCGGCTCACCGGCTTTCCGCTCGAAGCGGTCGATGGCCTGCCAGTGAGCGGCGGTGATGAGCTTGGGCTGGCGGGAGGCCAGCCACTCGGCGAGTTTGTCAGCGTGGTCGCCACTGGGGTCCGCCAGCTCGGGGTGCCGCGCGCCGGCCAGGTCGTTGAGCAGGGTGTCGACCGTGTCTTGGGAGTCCTTCTTGTTGGTGCCGATCACTCCGGTCGGGCCGCGTTTGATCCAGCCGACCACGTACTCTTTGCGGCTGCCGGCCACCCGGCCCGCCGTGTTGGGGATCGTCCCGCGCTTTTCGTCGAACGGCAGCCCCGGTGTGGGCACGCCGCGGTAGCCGACCGAGCGCACCACCAGCTGAACGGGCAGCTCCTCCCGTGCGCCGGTGTCTTTGGCCACCATCCGCCCGCTATCGTCGCTGACCAGCTCGTTTCGGCCGAGCACGATGCTTTCCACCTTGCCGTCCCCATTGATTTCGATCGGAGACGTGAAGAACCGCAACACGATTCGACGGTGCCCGGGTCGAGGGGCGCGGCTGGCGTAGTCGCGCAGCACCTTGATGTTCTGCTTGGCGATCTTGCCCGCTGCTGCCGCATCGTCGTCGCTGATGCCCTCCAGCTGGGCTGGATCGACCACCACGTCGACCCCCTTGAGCGCTCCCAGCTCGCGTAACTCCAGCGTCGTGAAGGCGCTCTGCAGTGCGCCGCGCCGGCCGATGAGCAGCACTTCTTCAACGCTGCAGGGGCGCAACGACGCTAATGCATGATCGGCGATATCGGTGAGTGCGAGCACGTCGGGATCGGTCACCAGCATGCGGGCGACGTCGACTGCGACGTTGCCGTTGCCGACCACGACGGCGCGGGCGCCCGACAAATCAGGCGACATCTGCTCGAAGTGCGGATGCGCGTTGTACCAGCCGACGAAATCGACTGCGGCCACGCTACCCGGCAATTGCTCGCCGGGAATGTTGAGGGAGTGGTCGGATTGCGCCCCGACGGCGTATATCACCGCGTCGTAGCGCTCGGCGAGCTCGCCGGCCTCAACATGCTCGCCGACCATGATATTGCCGAAGAAGCGAAAACGGGGATCCGCGGCGGTCTTTTCGAACTGCTGGCTGACCGATTTGATCTTGGGGTGATCGGGCGCCACGCCGGAGCGCACCAGCCCCCACGGCGTCGGCAGCATCTCCAGCATGTCGACCGCGACGTCGATCCGGTCGGAGACGTCGGCGGCTTTCAGTAGCGACGCCGCCGCAAAGAACCCCGACGGACCGGAACCCACGATCGCGACGCAGTATTGACGCATACTCAAGGCCTCCTGCGACCGATCATGGTTCCTATGATTCGCGTCCGAATAGGGCGTCACTAGAGGGTTCGATGTTGTGGAGTCACACGGTTTCGTTGTGCCCAGCGACCATGCGGCTAGGTGAACCAGGTATCAGCCGGTTTCCGGCACGGTGATGGCCGCCGCCTGTGGGGCTGCCGCGTGATCCTGTGGACGCCGCGATAAGCAGGGCGATAGCGCGCGGATCAGACCAACTGCGGCACAACACGTTAACGGCTATGCGCCGGCCAGGGTAGCGCACCGCCACACCGAGGCCCAGCGGCTCTCAAGGAGCAGCCTGTGCCCGTATCAGCGGATCGACCCGACGCACCTTCGTAAGCTGCACTAGCCCCTCAGGTTCTCACAAGCTAATTGTGTTTTCATCAATCATGCCGCTCAGCTCGCGCATGCCCGAACTCGCCTCGTTCGAGATCGTCTTGGCAATCGCGGAGACAGGCAGTCTCGGCGGTGCCGCCCGCGAACTCGGGTTGACCCAACAAGCTGTGTCAAGGCGGCTCGCATCGATGGAAGCCCAGGCCGGGGTGACGTTGGCCGTCCGGACGACACGTGGCTCACAACTCACGCCTGCCGGCGTCGTCGTCGCCGAGTGGGCGGCCCGCTTGCTTGGAGTCGCCCACGACATCGACGCGGATCTGGGCACGCTGCGAAAGGAAGGCCGCCAGCGAATCAAAGTGGTGGCCAGCCAGACGATAGCCGAACAACTCATGCCCCATTGGCTGTTGTCCTTGCAGGCAGCCGACACGCGCCGCGGCAGCACTGCCCCCCAAGTAGTTCTGACTGCTACCAACAGCGAGCACGCGATCGCGTCGGTTCGCGACGGCACCGCCGATCTTGGGTTCGTCGAAAACCCGGGTCCGCCTAAGGGATTAGGCAGCTGTGTGATTGGACACGACGAACTGGTGGTCGTCGTGCCACCGGGCCACAAGTGGGCTAGACGGTCACGGGTCGTGAGTGCTCGCGAACTCGCGCAAACACCGCTGGTTACCCGTGAACCCCGTTCAGGCATACGCGATTCACTGACAGCGGCGCTACGTCAGGTGCTGGGCGACGACATGCAGCAAGCGCCACCCGTGCTCGAATTGTCGTCCGCTGCGGCGATGCGCGCCGCCGTCCTGGCCGGCGCGGGACCGGCGGCCATGAGCAAGCTGGCGGTGGCCGACGACCTGGCGGTCGCCCGGTTACGCGCGATCACCATCCTCGAATTGGACTTGCGCCGCCAGCTTCGAGCCATCTGGGTGGGCGGGCGCACCCCGCCCGCCGGCGCAATACGAGACTTGCTAAGCCACATCAGTAGCCGCACAACAACCTTCAGAAAATAGGATTGTCGGCGTCGATCGCCGAGCTGACCGAGGAACGGCTTTAGGCCGCCGCATGGTTGGCCAGCGCTTGGTCGTAGCGGTCGAGCACGGTCTCGGCCACCAGCCGGTGCGCGCCCAGCGGCGGCGCCATCGGAATCCCGTTGTCTCGCGCATCGGTGCACACGCGGTCGGTGATGCGTCCCGGTGCCAGGAACCAGGGTGCAATCACGAGCCGGCGGGCGCCGCGCCGCCGCAACCGGCTGGCGGCTTCGGCCACCGACGGCTCGGGTCGGGTGGCGAAGGCCATCGTGGCCCCTGCCCACCGGGTGCCCGCGGCCAGCGCGGATGCCACCTGCGCGGTGCGCACGTTCACTGCGCTGTTCGATGAGCCGATCGCGACCACCAGCACCCCGAGTTCGTGGTCGAGCGGGGAAACCCCCAGGTCGGCGAGTCGTTCGCGCAGCACCGACACCAGCCGGTCGTCCTGACCGAGTACGTCGGCCTGCCGTACGCCGTGCGCAGCGGCGCGCGCGATCTGCTTGGGGATGTCGAGACGCGCGTGGTAGGCGCTGGCCAGCAGCAGGGGGGTGACCACCGCCTGGCGGCTGCCCGGCAATCCGGTGAGCACGTCGATGAGGTTCGGCACATTTTGTTCGCAGAACGCGAGCCGCACATCGAGACC
>JBEKNM010000522.1:0-3852 GCA_049522835.1 Mycobacterium sp. | reverse complement strand
TTCCCGTGGTGTGGGGCCCGATTCGGTGTGGCTGTTACATGCGCGCGGTGTGCTGAGTACGGGGTCGGTGGGGCCCACTACGGACTTGTCGGTGTGGCCGCCGGTGGGCGCGATGGCGGTGGACGTCACGGGCGCCTACGAGCGGTTGGCCGGGCGGGGTTATGACTATGGTCCGGCATTTCGGGGCATGCAGGCGATGTGGCGCCGGGGAACCGAAATCTTCGCCGAAGTCGCGGTGCCGGAAAACGCTGGAGTAACGGTAGCCGGCTTTGGGATTCATCCGGTGGTGTTGGACGCAGCATTGCATGCGATGGGCGTGGCCTTGGGCGAGGCTGGGGAGCAGGAATCAACGGTCCTGCCATTTTCGTGGCAGGGTATTTCGTTGCATGCCGCGGGCGCTTCGCGAGTTCGGGTTCGGTTAGCGGCGGCCGATGCTGGGGCGGTATCAGTCGATTTGGCCGACGGGGCGGGCCTGCCGGTGTTGTCGGTGCAGAGGTTGGTTATGCGTCCGGTATCGGCTGAGCAGTTGTCGGCGGCGACAGCTCCTCGTGTCACTGCAGGTGAGCGGTTGTTAGAAGTGGCCTGGTCGCCGGTCTCGGTGCAGCCCAACCGTATTACTAGTGACGACATGGTGGTGTGGGAGCTGAGTACTCATGCGGGCTCTGGGGTGGTGGGGTCGGTGTCTGCGGCCACTCATGAGGTGTTGGGGGTGTTGCAGTCCTGGTTGGCCGGTGATGGGTCCGGGGTGTTGGTGGTGTTGACGCGGGGAGCGGTGGGGTTAGCCGGTGAGGACGTCACAGATTTGGCCGGCGCGGCGGTGTGGGGGTTGGTCCGTTCGGCGCAGGCTGAGCACCCTGGCCGGGTCGTGTTGGTGGATTCGGATGGTTCGATCGATATTGTTGATGTAATTCGTTGTGGTGAAACGCAATCAGTGGTTCGCGCAGGCGTGGTGTACGGCGTTCGGTTGGCGCCGGCGAGCGCGCATCGGGCACTGCAGTTACCCGAGGGACCTTGGCGGTTGACTGCCGGCGGCGAGGGAACACTGGACGATTTGGTGGTGCAGTCTTGCCCGCCGATGCAACTGGGTGCCGGTCAGGTACGAGTGTCGGTGGCAGCGGTGGGGGTGAATTTCCGGGATGTCTTGGTGGCTTTGGGAATGTATCCCGGTGCGGCCGAGTTGGGGGCCGAGGGTGCCGGGGTCGTTGTCGAAGTCGGCCCGGGCGTAAGCGGACTGGCCGTTGGTGATTCTGTGATGGGATTGCTGGGGGTGGCAGGTTCAGAAGCGGTAGTGGATGAGCGATTGGTTGTGCGGGTGCCGCAGGGGTGGCCGTTGGTAGAGGCCGCGGGCGTCCCCGTCGTGTTTTTGACCGCGTATTACGCGTTGTCGGTGTTGGCGGAGGTCAAGGCGGGCGAGAAAGTGCTGATACATGCCGCTGCCGGTGGAGTGGGTATGGCTGCGGTGCAGCTGGCTCGGCATTGGGGTTTGGAGGTTTTTGCTACAGCCAGTCGCGGTAAGTGGGATACGTTGCGCGCGATGGGATTTGATGACGCGCATATTGCTGATTCACGGACGTTGGCGTTCGAGGAGAAATTCTGGCTGGTCACCGAGGGCCGCGGCGTGGATGTGGTGCTCAACTCGCTCGCCGGTGAGTTCAATGATGCGTCGCTGCAGTTACTGCCGCGCGGCGGTCGCTTCATCGAGATGGGCAAGACCGATGTTCGCGACGCGCAGATCATTGCCGGAGCTCACCCTGGGGTGGGCTATCGGGCGTTCGACCTGATGGAGGCCGGCCCCGACCACATCGCGCGGATGTTGGACGAGTTGATGGCGATGTTCGAGGCCGATGTGTTGCAACGGCTGCCGTTGCAGACCTGGGATGTGCGTTGTGCCGCGGACGCTTACCGGTTTGTGAGCCAGGCTCGCCATGTCGGCAAGGTGGTGCTGACCTTTCCCGACGGACCCGGTGGGCTGGCCGGGGGCACCGTGGTGATCACGGGTGGGACCGGGATGGCGGGTTCGGCTGTGGCTCGTCACCTTGTCGACCGGTACCGGGTGCCCCATGTGATGTTGGTCAGTCGCAGTGGTGAGCAGGCCGACGGCGTCGCGCAGCTGGTCGCTGAGTTGCAAGACGCGGGGGCCTTGGTGTCGGTACTGGCCTGTGATGTGGGCGATTCGGATGCGGTAGCGAAATTGCTGGCGCAGGTGCCGGCGCGCTACCCGTTGCGGGGGGTGTTTCATGCCGCGGGGGTGCTTGACGATGGGTTGATTTCGTCGTTGACCCCCGATCGGATTGATGCGGTATTGCGGGCCAAAGTCGGCGGGGCGTGGAATTTACATGAGCTGACCCAGGATTTGGACTTGTCGGCGTTCGTGATGTTTTCGTCGATGGCCGGAATTGTCGGGGCTCCGGGCCAAAGTAACTATGCGGCGGCCAACAGTTTCCTGGATGGACTGGCCGCCCACCGGCGCGCGCACGGGTTGCCGGGGTTGTCGGTGGCCTGGGGGCTCTGGGAACAAGCCAGCACCATGACACAGCATCTCGGCGGAAGGGACCTGGCCCGCATGAGTCGGGTGGGGCTAGCGCCCTTGTCCAGCCAACAGGCGTTAACGCTCTTCGATGATGCGATGCTGGCCGATCGCTCGGTGGTGGTGGCGGCCCGGCTGGACACGGCGGTGCTGGCCGCCCACGGTGCGGCCTTGCCGCCCATAATGCGCCAGTTGGCCGCCGCCCGCCCGACGCGGCGTGTCATCGTCGATGCCGGCACCGCCGTGTCGATGTCTGGTCTGCGTGCACGAATGCAGGGACTCACCGCCGAACAGCGGCATCGTGAGCTCGTGGATCTGGTGTGCAGTAACGCCGCCACGGTACTGGGACACCCAGACGCCACGGACATCAATGCCGATCAAGTGTTCCAGGACCTCGGGTTTGACTCACTGACCGCCGTCGAACTGCGCAACCGGCTCAAAACCACGACTGGACTGACCCTCTCGCCCACCTTGATCTTCGATTACCCCACCCCCGCAGCCCTGGCGGAACACCTCGACACCCAACTGGCCGACACAACCAGTGACAACCCACCCGACCGCAAGGCCCGTTTCAACGACATCGCCCGCGAACTACAAACACTGATCGATCAACCAGACTGGAACCCGGACGACAAAGCCCACCTCACCGCCCGCCTCCAAAGTCTCCTGGCCGCCCTGAGCACCCGTCGCCCAGAACTCAAGCCAGACCCTTACGACGACGACATCGCTACAGCTACCGAAAGCGAACTGTTCGCGATCCTCGACGACGAAGCAGGACCGTGAGTTTCTACACCGTAGCTTTCTCGGCATTTAAGTCCCCCAAGGGCTTTTTACAAAAACGTCAGAGATTCTGTCGAGCTGCTGCGTGTGAGACTGCTGGGGCTGGCGTGCTAGATGTCGCCGCTATGGCCGGCGTCTGGCTGGGCTCAGTCGCAGCACAGCCGCGCGCCGGTAGCAGTTAGCTTGGTAGCAGGCCTGCTAACAGGCTTAGTCGAACGCGAAGGCTGGAGGACGGTGTGCAACCGGCAGATGTGGCAATCATCGGGCTCGCCTGTAGGTTCCCCGCCGTTGCCAACCCCGTGGACTTGTGGCGGATTATCCGGGACGGGCTTGAAGTTACCCAGCTGGCCGGCGAAAGTGCCCGAGCAAGTCGACCACGAGAAGGATTGCTAGACAACGTCGCCGATTTTGACGCCGACTTCTTCAACCTCTCGCCGCACGAGGCGTGCGCCATGGACCCGCGGCAGCGTCTGGCGCTCGAACTGAGTTGGGAACTGCTAGAGGACGCTTTCATCGTCCCGGAAACCCTACGCGGAGAACAGGTC
>JBEKNM010000521.1:0-3863 GCA_049522835.1 Mycobacterium sp. | reverse complement strand
TCCGGCACTTCAGCCTCCGGCACTTCAGCCTCCGGCACTTCAGCCTCCGGCACTTCAGCCTCCGGCACTTCAGCCTCCGGCACTTCGGCTTGCGCCTCGACGACCGCAGCTTCCTCGGTCTCCGGTTCTGCAACTTCGGCAGACTCAGCGGTTTCTGCCGAATCTTCGCCTGCGGCAATGGAGGCCGCCGCGGTTGCGGCCGACGCCGAAGCGACCTTCGCAAGCTCAGCCGCCGGCTCAGGTTCCGACTCGGGCTCAAGCGATTCGTCGTCAACATAATCGGTGCCACGCAGACTCGCGGGGTCCTCACGGCCCTTCGGCGCCAACATGATGTAGACCACTGCCCCGATGAACACGAAGGTCGATGTGAACGAATTGATCCGGATCCCAGCGATGTGTGTGGCGGTGTCGTCGCGGAGCAGCTCGACGCAGAAGCGCCCGATGCAGTAGCCGGCGACATAGACGGCAAACAGTCGCCCGTGGCCGAGCCTGAACCGTCGGTCAATGTAGAGCAATGCGATGAAAACCAGAACGTTCCAAATCAATTCGTACAGAAACGTCGGTTGCACGACGAACGCCACCTGCCCAGTCGAGACGCCGTCGAGCGAATGTGGGTCGACGAATCCCGAGGGGTCCCGGCGGTAGAAGATCTCCAGGCCCCACGGCAGCGTCGTTTCCCTGCCGTAAAGCTCCTGGTTGAAGTAGTTCCCGAGCCGACCGATGGCCTGCGCCAAGACCAGCCCCGGAGCAATCGCGTCGGCGAATGCCGGCAACGGAATTCGGTGTTGCCGGCAGCCGATCCAGGCTCCGACGCCGCCGAGGGCCACAGCGCCCCAGATGCCCAATCCGCCGTCCCAGATCCGCAGTGCCGCGCCGAAACCCGCACCGCCCGGGCCCCAATAGGTCCGCCAGTCGGTGGCCAGGTGATAGAGCCTGCCGCCAACCAACCCAAAAGGCACCGCCCACAGCGCGATGTCGTAGATCACCCCGGGCTGGCCGCCGCGGGCCGCCCAGCGCCGGTCGCCGATCAACAGCGCGGCCACGATGCCGACGATGATGAACAGCGCGTAGGCACGAATCGGCAACGGCCCGAGGTGCCAGACACCCTGCGGCGGGCTGGGGATATAACTGGGCGACATCGTCATGACGCGGACACCCTTTGGCGCACCCCAGTAGCGAGTTCCTCGGCCAGTGCGCGCAATGCAGGCAGACCGTCACTCAGCGCCGACACCAACGCCGAACCGACAATGACACCGTCGGCGTAGCCGCCGATCTGTGCCGCCTGCTCTCGCGACCGCACGCCGAGGCCCACGCCGACGGGTATGTCCGACACCGCCTTCACCCTGCCCACCAACTCAGGCGCGGCCTGCGACACTGCGTCGCGCGCCCCAGTGACACCCATCGTCGACGCCGCGTAGACAAATCCGCGCGACGCGTTGACCGTGGTCACCAACCGCTCGGGCGTCGATGACGGCGCCACCAGAAATATGCGATCCAACCGATGTTCCTCGGATGCCGCCAGCCACTGCTGCGCTTCGTCGGGGATGAGGTCGGGAGTGATCAGGCCGCGCCCGCCGGCCGACGCCAGATCCCGTGCGAACGCATCAACCCCGTAGCGCAGCACGGGATTCCAGTAGGTCATCACCACGGCGTGGCCACCAGCCGCACTGATCGCCTCGACCGCAACCAGCGTGTCGCGGACTCGCACCCCCGCACGCAGCGCGACCTCGGTGGCCCTCGCAATGGTTGGGCCGTCCATGCCCGGATCCGAGTAGGGCACACCGACTTCGACGATGTCACAACCGGATTCGACGAGCGCAATCATGCCGTCTACGGAGGTCGGCACGTCGGGATAACCGGTGGGCAGGTAGCCGATCAGCGCCGCGCGATTGTCCTTGCGGCATGAATCAAAAAGCGGTCCGAGCCTACTTGCTTCGCTGTGTGCCACAGTCATTACTTACCCTGGTTCGATTGCCGGGGCGAACCCGATTGCCCGCCTCGCCCCCTCGCCGCTTCGTGGCCCGCATCGTCACCGGGAGAAAGCAGGCCGAACCACTTCGCGGCCGTCTCGACGTCCTTGTCGCCGCGACCCGACAGACTCACCACAATGACCGCTCCCCTCCCCAACTCAGCGCCCAGCTTGAGGGCACCGGCGACAGCATGCGCAGATTCGATGGCCGGGATGATGCCTTCGGTGCGGCACAGCAGGCGGAACGCGTCCATCGCCTCGGCGTCGGTGATCGGCTGGTATTCGGCGCGTCCGGTTTCTTTGAGCCACGCATGTTCGGGACCCACCCCCGGATAATCCAGACCCGCTGAGATCGAATGGGATTCGATGGTTTGACCGTCTTCGTCCTGTAGCAGGTAGGAGAACGATCCCTGGAACGCTCCGGGCGAGCCGCCGGTGAATGTCGCTGCATGCCTGCCGGTTTCGACGCCATCGCCGGCCGCCTCGTAGCCGACCAGCCGCACGCCGGGGTCGTCGATGAACGGGTGGAAGATCCCGATGGCGTTGGATCCTCCGCCGACGCAGGCGACGACCGCGTCGGGCAATCGGCCCGCCTGGGCCTGGATCTGGACGCGCGTCTCCAATCCGATGATCCGTTGAAAGTCACGCACCATGGTCGGGAAGGGGTGCGGTCCTGCCGCGGTGCCGAAGCAGTAGTACGTGTTATCGGCGTTGGTGACCCAATCCCGGAACGCCTCGTTGATGGCGTCCTTGAGCGTTTGCGAGCCGGTTTCGACCGAGACGACCTCGGCACCCAGCAGCCGCATCCGCGCCACGTTGAGTGCTTGGCGCGCAGTATCGATAGCGCCCATGTAAACAACACATTCCAGGCCGAGCAGCGCGCACACAGTGGCGGTGGCCACGCCGTGCTGCCCGGCTCCGGTCTCGGCGATCACCCGGGCCTTGCCCATCCTCTTGGCCAGCAAAGCCTGACCGAGCACATTGTTGATCTTGTGAGAACCGGTGTGGTTCAGGTCTTCTCGTTTGAGGAATAATCGCGCCGATCCCGCGTGCTCGCTGAGCCGAGCGGCTTCATACAGCGGCGACGGCCGGCCCGCGTAGTTGGCCTGCAGCTCATCCAGAGTGTCCAGGAAATCCGGGTTGACGCGTTCCTTCTCATAGGCGGCGGTGACCTCTTCGATCACCGCCATCAGCGCCTCGGCAACGTAACGGCCACCGTAAACGCCGAAATGGCCACCCGAGTCAGGGTCGTGGCGGGTGGGTTCAGCGACAGCCGCACTGGAACGCGGAAGATCCGAGCCGGATAGAGCTACCATCACCAAGGCTCAACGCGGGAACGGCTCATCTGGTTCAACGTTTCGGCGCCGCGGTCACCGACTAGCGGGCCGGTTTCGGACAGGACGGATGGGTGCCCGCGGTGACCAGATCGGCAACCGCTGAACGCGGGTCACCGCTTTTGACCAGACCTTCACCGACCAATACGGCGTCGGCGCCCGCACCGGCGTACGCCAACAAGTCTGCGGTGCCACGCACTCCGGATTCGGCGATCCTGATCACGTTGCTGGGCAGCCCGGGAGCGATTCGCGAGAAGCATTCCCGGTCGACAGCCAACGTCTTGAGATCGCGGGCGTTGACCCCGATCACCTTGGCTCCGGCCTTCAGTGCCCGGTCGGCCTCTTGTTCGGTGTGCACTTCGACGAGAGCGGTCATACCAAGTGATTCGGTGCGGTCCAGCATCGACGCCAGCGCCGATTGATCCAGCGCGGCAACGATGAGCAACAACATGTCGGCGCCGTGCGCGCGCGCCTCGTGGATCTGATATGGCTGCACCACAAAGTCTTTGCGCAATACCGGAATCGACACCGCGGCCCGCACCGCATCAAGGTCGTCGAGC
>JBEKNM010000520.1:0-3864 GCA_049522835.1 Mycobacterium sp. | reverse complement strand
AGTGGGAATCCTCGTTGAGACACCCTTGCTCTCCGAACACGGAGGTGCTCTGAACTGGACTATCTGGAACGATGTCCGGTTCGGCAACGAGCACAACCACGTCCCTCCCATGCTGATGATCATCTACATCGTGTGGGGAGTTTTCCTGATCCGCGCAGCCCGTAATCCACAGGCCTACTTATCGTTTCTCAGCTTCACAATGTGGGCGAACCTCGCTCACGGGGTCCTCATGGCTGGGCAGGCCGGCATGGACATCGACAGGTACTGGAGCAAGTTCTTCACCGATATCCCGTTCGTGCTGATCCTCGCACTCGGAATTTACCTGTTGCGGCCAACTGCCGACTCGCAACAATCGTTGCCGAATGAGCGCGTACGGAACGGTGGCACAACACGATTCGTGAAAAATCCCTAACTGCGTGTCACTGGCGGTTTAGATCGCCCGGACACACCAACCACTGTTGAAAATGAGAGGTAGTAAACAATGACCGACAAAACTGAACTGTTTCTGATCACCGGCGCCACCGGCAACACCGGAGCCCCGACCGTAGGATTATTGCGCGAGCGCGGGTTTCAAGTCCGGGCCTTCGTGCATACCCTCGACGACCGCGCGACGCGGCTGCAGGAGCAGGGCGCCGAAGTCATCCAAGGTGATCTACTCGACTTCGACGCGGTGAGTTCGGCACTGGTTGGGGTCACCGCCGCATACTTTTGCTATCCGATCGACCCGCCCAGGCTGCTCGAGGCCACCGCAATCTTCGCGCAGGCCGCCAGCGAGGCCGGTGTGCGCGCGGTGGTGAACATGTCGCAGAGTCCGGCGCGCCGGGAAGCACACCCCGGGGCGCGCGACCATTGGATCGCCGAGCGGCTGCTCGACCGAACACGGTTGATCACCACGCACCTGCGTCCGACGTTATTCGCCGACTGGCTCACCTGGCAATGGGTGCGCCACGACGGCCAGGGCGTGCTGCGCCTGCCATTGGGAACCGGCCGGCACGCCCCGATCGCCAGTGCGGACCTTGCCAAAGTTATCGCGGCCATTCTGGCCAACCCCGCCCCACACGACCGCCAGATCTATCCGCTCTACGGTCCCGAGGAATTGGACCACTACGCGATTGCGCAGAAAATGGCGCAGGCGTTGGGCATTCCGGTCCGTTACGAACCAGTCGATATCGAATCTTTTGCGGCTGTGCAGCGGGCACAAGGAGCGTCTCCGTACCTCGTGCATTACCTGAGCAACGTAGCGCGTGACTATCAAAACGGAGCGCTCGCCGGGACCAACAACCTTTTCGAGGTCATCGCCGGTACCCCTCCGATGACCGTCGAGCAGTACACCGCCGCCACCCGGGCCGCCTATGAGTTCGACGGACAGTACGCGGCGTGGACGTCGGTGGCCTGAGGGCACCAAAAGAAAGGGAGGAGCTGAGATGACGCAGACACGATCCACACGCTTCCTGATTGTCGGCGCGGGTGGACGCAACGGCGCGACCGGCAACCACGCCACGCGGCAACTGCTCGCAATGGGGCTGCCGGTTCGAGCCTTCGTTAGTCAGGCTGATGACCGGGCCGACGAGCTCAGGGCGCTCGGCGCCGAAATCGCCGTCGGCGATATTCACAACTTCGAGGCCGTGCGCGCGGCACTCGATGGGGTCCAGCGTGCGTACTTCACGTACCCAATCGCAGATGGCCTTCTCGAGGCAACGGCGACCTTCGCCGCCGCGGGAAAACAGGCTGGTCTGCAGTCGATGGTGAACATGTCCCAGATCACGGCGCGCCCGGATCATCCCAGCCCGGCCGCCCGCCAACACTGGTTGGCCGAGCGATTGCTCGACTGGTCGGGGATCGCCGTCACGCACCTGCGCCCTCCCTTCTTTCTGGAGAATCTGATCGCCATCGCCGCCACGACCATTCAGACCGAGGGCAAGATCTACCTACCGTACGGACAAGGACACCATGCCCCCGTCGCCGGAGAAGACCTGGCGCGCGTCGCTGTCGGTATCCTGACCGATCCGGACGCGCACAGGGTCAAGACGTGCGTACCCACCGGCCCGGTATCGCTGTCAATGGCGGCAATGGCGGACGTTTTCACCCGCGTGCTGGACCGCCCTGTGGAATACGTGGACATCCCGGTTGAGCGCTGGCGGCAGATCCTTTCCAACCTGGAAACAATGTCTCCTCACCTCATCGAGCACCTATTGCACGTGGCAGAGGCGCATCAACAGGGTGAATTTGACGTAGTCACCGATGTGGTCCAAAAGATTGGAGCCGCGCCGCCCAAGTCGCTGGAGGCATTCATTCGCCAAAACGCCACAGCGTTCCGGGTACCGCAGGAGCCACACCCCACGACGAATACATCCGCGCAACGAGAGACCTTGCCGTGAGAGGCTTCCGGGTCTATCCGCCGATGATCATCAGCCCGATCCGCGGCCGAACGGCACCCCGCCCAGCTCGGTGAACGCATGCTGATGACCGTCGAGAAACGCTTCCTGACCCTGCGTGCCGAACGCCGTTCTCCGCACGGGACCTGGGAGTCGGAGGCTTCCTGCTGGCCGGCCCGGAGCGTAACTTCGGGCTAGGAGTGGGCTAGGAGGCGCGTTCGGTGATGGAGAAGGCGTTGCCGTCGGGGTCACGGAAGGCGAACATGGCCGGCACTCCTGGCCATCGGAGGATCTCGTCGGTGTCGACGCCGGCGGCTTGCAGGGTGGCATGTGCGGCGGCGGCGTTGTCGGTGGAGAAGCGGATGCCGATCGCGCCGCGGGCGATGTCGGGGGCCGCTACTTCGAGGGTGATGATGATGCTGTTGTCGCCGGGGGCGAGTTCGATCCAGCGACCGCCGTCGGGTGTTGGGGCATCGCGGAGTTTGGTGAAACCGAGCGTGCCGACGTAGAAGTCGAGTGCGGTGTCCTGGTTGGCGACCGGGACGCTGACGGTGCGCACGCCGGTGATGTGGGTTTTGGTCGCGCTCATTCGGTGCTCCTGCGGGGTCTGTGGAATGCGTTCGCTGCTGGTCATCTGGGTCCTCCGTACATCAGTGAGCCGGGCGTGGTGAGCTCGTGGCCGGTTTCGATCCAGGTCTTGAGACCGGACAGGATCATCGGCCAGCCGCCGTAGAGCTGCTGGTCGGCGCCCTCGCGCAGCTGGTCGTGGGTAATGGTGAGCCGGCAGGCGTCACCGACCGGCTCGATCTCCCAGGTGACCCGGCTGGTGCCTTCTCTCTCGACGTCCTCGCCCCAGAGGGCGTGGAACGACTGCACCAGCCGTCGCGGCGGGTCGATCTCCAGGTTTTCGCCGTCTGCCAGCAGGCCAGGGAAACCGGGTTGCACCAGCTGATAAGTCGAGCCCGGTGTCCAGTCGGACTCGACGCGCGCCCCGAACTGGTAGCGGGCCCGGGTCTCGGGGTCGGTGATTGCCTGCCACAGCCGCTCGGGCGTGGTGTGAATGTAGATCTCGAACAGCTTCTCCATGCTCGCCTCCAGGTCATTTTTCAGTTCGACGAGGCCGGCGGCCCACGTCTGGGTGTACTTGCTCACCCACCGGTCATGGATCAGTCGGATCGGGACCGGGTTGAGGTAATGCAACTTCTCTCGACCGTGGCGGCGGGTGACCACGAGGTCGGCCCGCTCAAGCAGCCCCAGGTGCTTGGCGACCGCCGGCCGGCTCATCTCGAACCGCCCTGCGAGCGCGCCCAGAGTCTGCCCGTCGTGTCCGAACAGTTCGTCCAGCAGCCGGCGCCGGGTCGCGTCGGCGAGGGCCTTGAACACCAGTTCCACGCCACCGACAATAGGAAACCATTTGGTTTCATGTCAACCTGATCCCAGGCGCGGCGCAAACAGCCGAACCGTTTACGGACAGGATCACCGCGCAGGC
>JBEKNM010000519.1:0-3871 GCA_049522835.1 Mycobacterium sp. | reverse complement strand
CCGCCCTCGCCGGGCAATAACCGGTTAACCTGGTCTAGGGCGTCGCCCGCGGAGTTGTTGATGACGTCCGTGGCGCCGAATAACCGGGCGGTCTTGAGCTTGCCGTCGTTGATGTCGATGGCGATAATGCGCCGGGCGCCGGCGATCACCGCACCTTGGACGACGTTGAGTCCGACGCCGCCACAGCCGATGACGGCCACGGTGGCCCCCGGCCGGACGCGCGCCTCCCGGAGGGCGGCGCCCACCCCGGTGGGCACAGCGCAGCCGACGAGAGCGGCCCGGTCGAGCGGGATGTCGTCGTCGATCTTGACGACCATGTGCTCGTGCACGAGCATCTTCTCGGCAAAGGCCGATAGACCGGCGAACTGTACAACAGGACTCCCATCGGCCAGCCTCAGGCGCGGTGGGTCGTTCGGTCCCCGGTGGCACTGCTCCTTGGCGTTGGCGCACAGGTTGGGCCGCCCGGTCAGACAGAACTCACACTCGCCGCAGAAGCCGGCGAGGCAGGTGATCACGTGATCACCGGGCTTGACGTAGGCAACGGCAGAGCCGACGGCCTCCACAACGCCTGCCCCCTCGTGACCGAGGACGGTCGGGCTCCAGTCCGGCGACGCCCACTCCATGAAGTGCAGGTCGCTGTGGCAGAGGCCTGTGGCCGCAGTCCGGATGAGGACCTCGTGCGGCATGGGTTCGTCGATCAGCACCTCTTCAAGCGACAGCGCACCAGGGCTCTTGTGAAGCACGGCAGCGAGCATATTTCTCTCCAATTCTCGGCTGACCTCCAGAAGCCAGAGCAATCGGCAACCCTTATGAGGTCCCGGTGAGCAGTTTCACCGAGCAAGACTGAGCACTTTCGATGAGCGTCATCAGCAACGCCGCGAGACACCAGCGGCACAGCACGATCAAGATCGAAGACTCCAGTTGCGCGGCTCCTCGGGGGATCCGGACTCAGCGCTTGCCCGCTGATCGAGGAATTTCTGGGCGCCAGCGTAGTGACCACCTCGCACGGTCATCTGCATCGACCACGCCAGCGCATCAAACCTGAGACCCTGCTCCTGACTTATGTCTGGCGCGGCGTTGGCAAGCGCTTTCGTCATCCGCGTTGCAGTCGGAGACCTTTCGGAGATCTCGTGGGCCATCGCCATCGTTTCCGGCATCAATCGATCAGCCGCGACAACTCGATTGGCCAACCCGATTCGCCACGCCTCGTTGCCGTCAATCAACGTACCGAGCAGAACGAGCTCTTTCGCCTTGGCCGGCCCGATCGCGCGGCTGAGACTGTTTGTCAAGCCACCGCCCGAAGTGAACGAATGCAGTTTGACATGCGGATCGCCAATCCGGGCCGTGTCAGCGACGAGCCGAAGATCGCATGCCATCGCAACTTCTAGCCCTCCCCCGACGCAGACCCCGCCGATGGCGGCGATAACGATCTTCGGGAACGTCGTGATCCGGTAAAAAGTGGCCCTACCTCCTTGCTTACCAAGGAAATCGCCTGCATACAGTCCGGCGACATCTCTGACGATCTCATGCGGCCGTTCACCAAGGGCCTCTGCACCTCCCTCGGCCTGAGCGTGCACATCGCCACCAGCTGAGAAACATTGCCGGCCGTCGGCGCGCGGACTTCCCGTGATGACTACGACACGGACGGCCTCGTCAGCTTCCGCCTCATCAAGGGCCCTCGCCAATCCTCGAATTAGTTCGCCATTGAGCGCGTTTAGGCGGTGGGGTCGATTAAGCGTGATGATACGAACCGCTTGCTCAGTTTCGGTGAGTACCGGAGTCTCAGATCCTGTCATCATGCTTCTCCATTCAACGAGTCTGGACGCCCGGCCGCATCGCACCCAGCTCGCCCGGATGATAGTCATTCGTTGTTGCGGGGCGCGGAAGCAGTCGAGAGAGAAACTTCGCCTCACGACATGCTGGCTGATGGGATCATTGGGTGCTGTAAATGTCAGCAAGCATCGAGGCGCCACCTTGCTTTCTGAAGGACGTTCCCGATTCGAGTTGACTCAGCGCTTGAATGTAGCGGCTCGCCACATCCATGAAACGACTATTGTCACACGCCGGCGTGATGGAGGTTGCCCTTCGCTCCCATCTGCCCCGAGATCTCCTGGTACGTCCGGAGACTGGCTAGCGCAGGGCCGAGATACCTGTCAGGCTGCGACCGATGATCAGTTGATGGATCTGCGTGGTGCCATCGGGAATCGTTAACATCCGCGCGTCGCGGAAATATCGCTCAGCCGGGCACTCGGTGGCCAGTCCCATCGCTCCATGCACTTGGATGCCGCGTGAGGTTACCCTTACGGCCGCCTCGGCGTTGAATGCCTTGGCCATCGAAACGGCAACCTGCGCCTCCGGAGAGCCGCTCGAAACCAGGCATGCTGCGCGAAAGGCCAGCAGGCGCATCGCCTCAACTTCAATCGCCATGTCCGCGAGCAGCCCTTGGACGAGCTGAAATCCGGCGATTGGACGCCCGAACTGCGTGCGCGACTTGGCGTGCGCCACGGCGAGATCCAGGGCGGCTTGAGCGACGCCAACAGCCATGAACGAAACCCGGACTCGCCCGTTCCACAGGAGCGCGAGTGCCGAGGCGAACCCGTCGGGCAGGCGAAGTCGAGCGTCTTCAGGAATGCGGCAGTCGTCGAAGGCGATCTCGCACTCCGACACCGCTCGCATCCCCAGCATGTCAATCGGCGTCACGTCACAATTCGCCGTACCGCCGGGGACCATGAATAGCCCGATCTCACCGGATTGCACCTCGCACGCTGCGACGATGATGAGGTCGGCAATGTCGGCATCCGACGCCCACATCTTTCGGCCGCGCAACACCCAACTGTCGCCTTGGAGTTCAGCTGAGGCTTTGATCTCACGCGGATTGGAGCCCGCCGCCGACTCGCTGATTGCAAGTGCGACGCCAGCGCCCCGGTCGAAGAACTTACCGTAGGTCACACGCTGATCGTCGGTGAGCAAGCCCGCGAGGCTGGAGATTGGAAAGAAGAGCGACGACATCAGGCCGGCGAAGCCCAGGCTGACCCTAGAGATCTCTTCCATGAAGATGCCGGTCGCCACCAGATCGAGTGATCCATCGCTCGTTGTCGGCGCGGTAGTCGCGATTTCGTATTTCGCCAAACGATCCCGGATCTCATGGATGTCCGCCGCGGACAGATGTCGATCGAAGTTGAACTCGGCATCAATCGGCCGCAGCACTTGATCCGAGAAGGAGCGCACCGCATCGCGGTATGCCAGCTGGTCCTCGGTGTAGGTCAAATCCACTGCCGGTTCCTCCTCGTGTATCAGATAAGTGGCGTGGCTGGCACCGGGGTCATCCTCAGACCACAGTTGACTTGGCTAGATCGCCCGCAGCGTGCCATCGCCAACCATTTGGGCAACCTGCTCGTCCGAGTAGCCGAGCTCGCGCACGACGCTCGCCGTATCGGCGCCGAGCTCGGGCGCCGGTCGATACACTCCTTCGGCCTCTGAGCGCAACCGCCCAGGTGCACGCACTTGCGTGATGGGCTCACCGCGCGCACTTGTCACGCTGCGTAACGAGTCGTTGGCCGCCACCTGTGGATGCGATACGACTGCTGGGTAGTCGAGGATGGGCGAGACCATCATGCTGCGCAACTTGGCTTCGTTCATGACCTCATCGAGTGTGGTGCCGAGAAAATATATCGAAAGTATCTCGTGTAGCGCCTCGGCGTGCTGCACCCGTAAGGCTCGCGTGGCAAATCGGGGGTCGTCCGTGAGTTCTGGCTGGCCGATGAGATCGCAAAGCACCGGCCATTCCTTCTCCTGATTGGCAGCAAGATAGACCCGGCCGTCTCGCACCTCGTAGTGACCCGACGTCGGGAAAAACGTCCGCATCGATGCG
>JBEKNM010000518.1:0-3899 GCA_049522835.1 Mycobacterium sp. | reverse complement strand
CAGGCGGTGACCGCAAGCCCTGCGGCCAGGATGTTTTTGGCCGCGTTCACATCCGCGTGCCCGGTCCATGAGCATGAGGTGCACCGAAAAACCGCTTGGCTCTCACGGGATTTCGGGTCCACCCGCCCACACCCCGAGCAGCGTTGCGACGTAAACGCAGCCGGAACCTTCACCACCTGTGTCCCGGTATACCGAGACACCGACGTCAACCCCTGCTCGAAGCGATACCACCCTTTCGACAGGATCGCCTTGTTCAACCCCGACTTGCCGGCCGCCCCGTTAGGCAGGTAGCGGCCCGGACTGTCAGGGTCCTCGACAGGCTTGGCCCGCCGAGTCATGTTGCGTGTTGATAGCTTCTCCAACACCACCATCGCGTTCTTGTCCGCCAACGCCCGGGCGGTCTTGACACAGAAGTCCTGGCGCCTGCCTGCCTCGCGGGCCCGCAGCCCCGCATACCGCCGCCCTATCTTGTTGCGGTTGGCCGAACCTTTAGCAGCACGCGGCAATTTGCGCTGCAAGCCCAGCACGCGGCGCCGCTCACCCGCTGTGGTGAACACCTGATCCAACAAGTCACCGGCACTGGTGGCCACCGCCACCACCACACCACGATCCACCCCCACCGCGGTATCCGCAGCGCCATGCCCAGCCGGGGTGCTTACCCCGTCTTCCACCAGAAACGACACAAACCACCGCTCACCTTCCTTCGACAGGGTGGCCGAGCGGATGGTTTCACTCTCCAGGCTGCGCGACGCACGGAATTTCACCCACCCCAGTTTGGGCAGCTTCACCGCTGCCTTGCGCCGGTTGAGCTTGCGCAACTCCATCTGGGAGCCCTGCGGGAACCGAAACGAGGGCACCCACCGCCGCGCTGAGCGCCAACGCACCCTCCACGTTCCATGCTTGCGGCACGCCTCATCCAGATCCCTCAACGTCTGCTGCAAACAATGCGACGGTGCTTCGGCAAGCCAGTGGTGCTCGACCTTGGCTTCCACCAACTCGTGAGCCTGCTCGCTGTAGTTCATCCACGCCCCACCACGCCGGTACTCCCGGCGTTGCTCCAGTCCGGTGTTCCACACCACCCGACAAGCGTCAGCAGTCTGCTGCGCCACCCACACCTGGACCTCGGTCAACTCGACCCGAAAGCGTCTACCAGACTTCACAGCCCGCAACCTAACACCGGCCACCGACATCCTGGCGACGCCGCGCCCCACGCGACGGCGGGCCACCAAAGCACAACCTGACGCCCAACCCCAGGCCTAAAGACCGGGGTCTGCACGCTACGGTCACCCGATCAAGCCGGCTAACGCCGATCGTCGAGGTCGGTGTAGGCCGGCGCCCGGGGCTGAGCGCGAACGCAGCCGTCATGCGGCTCCCACGCGAGACGGTTAACCTAGCGCCCATGCAAGACTCGTCCATTCTCTCCCTGCTGCGCGAGCGCGCCGGCCTGCAGCCCGACGATTTGGCGTATACGTATACCGATTACGAGCAGGATTGGGCGGGCGTCAGCGAAAGTCTGAGCTGGGCACAGGCGTATCGGCGAACCCTGAACGTTGCCCACGAGGTCAGGCGGCATGGCTCTGTCGGGGACAGAGCGGTGATCCTGGCGCCGCAGGGCTTGGCTTACATCGCAGCTTTCTTGGGTGCGATCCAGGCCGGGTTGATAGCGGTTCCGCTGACGGTCCCACAGCCGGGCTCGCATGACGAACGTGTGAATGCTGTCCTGGCAGATACCGCACCCTCAGTCATACTCACGACGTCCGAGGTCGCCGGGACGCTCACTGACTATGTCCAACAGCAGCCGAACATGGCCACCGCCCCGGCGATCATCGACGTCGATTCGCTGGATCTGGCCGCCGAGAGTTCATCGAGCATTCGGATCAGCAACGCGCCGAGCACCGCGTACTTGCAGTACACCTCCGGCTCCACCCGCATTCCGGCTGGGGTGATGATCTCGCACCGGAACCTTCTCGTGAATTTCCAGCAGCTGATGTCCGACTTCTTCCCGGAGTTCACTGGCGTGCCGCCGCGGGATACCACCATCGTGTCGTGGCTGCCGTTCTACCACGACATGGGATTGGTTCTCGGCATCATCGGCCCGATCCTGGGCGGCTACCGCAGTGAGCTCACCAGCCCGATAGCGTTCCTGCAACGCCCGGCACGGTGGATCCAATCGCTGGCCAACGCCAACCGCGCGTTTTCTGCGGCACCGAACTTCGCGTTGGAACTGGCCGTCCGAAAGACATCAGACGCCGACATGGCAGGACTTGATCTCGGGAACGTACACAGCATCGTCAGCGGCAGCGAACGAGTCCACCCCGCCACGCTGACCCGCTTCTGCGATCGATTCGCTCCGTACAACTTTCGCGAGCACATGATGCGCCCCTCCTACGGACTGGCCGAAGCAACCGTCTATGTCGCCACTCAAAGCACGACCGGTTCACTGGAAGTCGTCCACTTCGAACCCGAAAAGCTTTCTGCGGGCAGCGCGGAACGCTGTTCGGCACAGACCGGCGCACCGCTGCTCAGCTACGGCACGCCACAGTCGCCGACAGTGCGAATCGTGGATCCCGACACCTGCATCGAGTGCACGCCAGGAACGGTCGGTGAGATCTGGGTCAACGGCGAGAACGTCGCCGCCGGCTACTGGCGGAATCCGGAGGCCACCCAGCGCACCTTCGGTGGGATGCTGGCCAGCCCCGTGCCGGGCACACCTGACGGACCCTGGCTGCGAAGCGGAGACCTCGGGTTCGTCTCCGAAGGTGAGATCTTCATCGTCGGCCGCATGAAAGATCTGCTGATCGTTTACGGGCGCAACCACTACGCCGAGGACATCGAGTCGACGGTCCAGGAGATCACCGGTGGCCGGGTCGCCGCGATCTCCGTTCCGGTGGATCAGACCGAGAAGCTGGTCACCATTATCGAACTCAAGAAGCGCGGTGATTCCGACGAGGAGGCGACGCACAAGCTCAGCGTCGTCAAAAACCATGTCACCGCGGCGATTTCGAAGTCGCACGGTCTGAACGTCGCGGACCTCGTCCTGGTACCGCCCGGGTCGATTCCCACCACCACCAGCGGCAAGATCCGACGGGCGGCCTGTGTCGAGCACTACCGCCAGCGGCAATTCACCCGGTTGGACGCCTGAGCGGACCAGCCCCGCCGCACCGGAAACCTGCCATGTGGATCACCATCCTGGTGATGGCCGTCGCTGTGAGCCTCGAACCGTTCCGGATCGGCATGACGGTACTGATGCTGAACAGACCGAGACCGATACTCCAACTGTTGGCGTTCCTGTCTGGCGGTTTCGCAATGGCGATGACCGTGGGCTGGATCGTCTTGTTCGTCTTCCGGCGCAGGCTGCCCGGGTCTTCGCCGCAGACTCTGCCCAAGGTTCAAATCGTGATCGGCGTACTGGCACTGCTGGTGGCTGCCGCACTGGTCGTGAAGGTGCGCATGGGGCGACTCGGCCGCGGATGCCCGGCGAAACCTCCGTTCGGCGGCAGCGCTGCGACGGTGGCAGGCAAGTTGTCAGCGCGCGCCCGACGGCTGCTGGACCGGCGCTCGCTTTGGGTCGCAGGGGTGGCCGGCCTCGGGATAGCGCTGCCGTCGGCGGATTATCTGGCCGCGCTGGCCGTCATTTTGGCCTCTGGCGCGGCAGCCGTGGCACAAGCCGGAGCACTGCTGATGTTCAACATCGTGGCCTTCGCGCTGGTGGAGATTCCGCTCGCCGGTTACCTGCTGGCGCCCCAGCCAACGCGGACGTCGATGGCCGCGCTGCACGAGTGGATCCGCTCGCGTCGAGGCATCGAGGTGGCCACGCTGCTGGCTGCGGTCGGCTGCGTCCTGCTCACCGCCGGCATCGCCGGTCTGTGACGCGCCGGCCACACAGGGTGCGAGCCGGT
>JBEKNM010000517.1:0-5159 GCA_049522835.1 Mycobacterium sp. | reverse complement strand
CGGGCTGTTGCCACGTCCGGAGAGCCGACGCACCCGCAGCACCATGCTGGGACCCCCCGCGGCCAGCGCGCCAGACGGCGCCAGCCCTGACGCGCAGGCGACCAGCGCCCGGGCCAGGGGAGTGCGCCCCGTCGCCCGCACGGCAGCGTCATCGGCCAGTAACTCGACGAGCAGTTGCACCGCGCGCAGCGCGTTGGCGCTGCGGACCAGTCGCGGGAAAGCAGCGTGCACCGCGGTGAAGGCTTCCAGAACCAGATCGTGGCGAGCTCGCAGATGAGCTCGCTCGTGCGTGAGGATGGCCGCGACTTCAGTGTCGGCGAGCGTGGTCAGCGCGCCTTCGCTGACCACAACCCGGCTGCGCACACCCGGCAGACAGTAGGCGAGCGGTTGTGGAACGTCCAAGACGCGAAGGTCGCGCGTCCCGGCACACGGCCGGGCCAGGGCCGCATCGTGTCCGACCCCGACCAGGTCGATTACCATGCGGTGGTGTGCCCGTCGGCGCCGATTGGCGATGGCCACCCGCACCACGGCAATCATCAGCCGGGCGCCGACCAGCACCGTCAGCGCGAAGACCGCGATGTACGCCGTCCACAGCGCCCAGCCGAGCCGGCCGGCGGCGCCGATGACGCTGGCCGTGGGCCGCCCGTCGGGACCGGGCATCAGCAGCCGGGTGGCGATCGCGATGCCGGCGCTGAACGCCGAGAGCACCGCAGCCAGGGCAATGGCCTGCCATAGCACCATCGCGGCACGGGGGGCGCGCAACGGCCACGTCGCTCGTGCTAGCAGAGCCGGCACCGGGCCGGCCAGCAGCACCGCGAGAAGGGTGAAGGCCAGCGCGGACACGCTGCCAGTCTCCCTCACTCCTCCGCTGGAGCGCCAGCCGACGGCGCAGTGCGTTGATTCGCTTCCAGTTCGGCAAGCGCGCGCCGAAGTGCCTCTGCCTCGTCGGCACCGACACGCTCGACGAAGTGCACCAACGCGGCTTGCCTGCCGCCGGAATCCTCGGCCTGTGCCAGCGCATCCACCATGAGCCCGGCCACCAGCTCGTCGCGGCCATGCACGGGCGCGTACCGGTGGGCCCGGTCGTCGCGAATCTGGGAGACGAGATTCTTCTTGGCCAACCGTTGCAGCACGGTCATCACCGTCGTGTAAGCAAGGTCGCGTCGCGTAGACAATGCTTCGTGGACCTGGCGGACGGTTTGCGGGTCTGGCATCGACCACAAATGATCCCTTGCGAAATTAGGGCAGGCTTGCCTATTCTAACCTTCGTCGAGCTACAACGACCGCGGCAGAGTCCTGAGGGCTGCAGTGACCCCCGGTCAACTCGATCGGCGAGCCCCGTGCCTTTGGGCACGGGGCTCGCCCGTTTCTGAGGCAAATCAGGCCTTATCAGGCCTTTGGTGTAGACACAAGAACGTGCAGCCGCCGAACACGGTTTCCCCCTCGAATTTCATCGCGCCTTTTGACAACGAGTTAGGCCTGCAGTTCACCGAACTGAGTCCAGACGGTGCCCGCGCGCAGCTCGAGGTGCAGCCCAAACTGTTGCAGCCGATGGGCCTTGTCCACGGCGGTGTCTACTGCTCGATGATCGAGAGCATGGCCAGCGTGGCCGCCTTCACCTGGCTTGCTACGCAGGGCGGCGGGAATGGCAGAAACGTTGTAGGCGTCAACAACAACACCGATTTCCTGCGTTCCATTCGATCCGGGACGGTTTACGGCACGGCCGAACCCATTCACCGCGGCCGGCGTCAACAGCTGTGGCTGGTCACCATCACCGACGACGACAACCGGGTGGTGGCCAGGGGTCAGGTGCGGCTGCAGAACCTCGAGGCCTAGCTGGCCACCCTGGTGGCCGGACGCTTTGCCTCGGCTGCCATCACCGCCAGCTGTTCGAGGCGGGTGCGGGCAAACGCCTGCTGCTCGGTGATGGTGAGCTGGCCACGCCGAGTGCTCAGGAAGGTCACAGTCCAGGACAGCAGCGTGCTGACCTTGGTCTTGAACCCGACCAGGTAGACCAAGTGCAGGACCAGCCATGCGAACCAGGCGAAAAGGCCGCTGAACTCCAGCGGACCGATCTTGGCCACCGCGGAAAACCGCGAGACCGTGGCCATGGAGCCCTTGTCGAAGTACTGGAACGGTTCACGTCGCGCTGGATCAGCCCCGGCGAGTTCGCCTTTGATGGTGTTGGCGACGTACTTGGCGCCCTGGATCGCTCCCTGCGCGACTCCGGGGACGCCGTCGACGGCCGCCATATCACCGATCACGAACACATTGGAGTGGCCGGGGATGGACAGGTCGGGCAGCACCTTGACCCGTCCGGCCCGGTCGAGTTCGACAGATGATTGGTCAGCGAGATCGGCGCCCAGCCCGCTGGCCGAGACCCCTGCGGACCAAACCTTGCAGGCCGACTCGATCCGGCGGATGGCCCCGTCGGAGTCCTTGACCGTGATGCCGTCGCGGTCCACGTCGGTGACCATCGCACCCAGCTGGATCTCCACGCCCATCTTCTGCAACCGCGCGGCGGCCCGCTGACCCAGCTTTTCGCCAAACGGCGGCAACACGGCGGGGGCGGCGTCGAGCAGGATCACCCGCGCCCTGGTTGAGTCGATGTGCCGGAACGCGCCCTTCAAGGTGTAGTCCGCGAGCTCCGCTATCTGGCCGGCCATTTCGACGCCGGTGGGGCCGGCCCCGACGACGGTGAACGTCAGTAGCTTGGCCCGTCGTTCCGGATCATTTGACCGCTCGGCCGCCTCGAACGCGCTCAAAATCCGGCCGCGCAGCTCCAGCGCGTCATCGATCGATTTCATGCCCGGTGCGAACTCGGCGAAATGGTCATTGCCGAAGTACGACTGGCCGGCGCCGGCGGCGACGATCAGGCTGTCATAGGGGGTCTCGTAGGTGTGACCGAGCAACTCCGATGCGACGAACCGGCCAGCCAGGTCGATATGCGTGACGTCACCGAGCAGCACCTGAACATTGCGCTGTCTGCGCAGGACGACCCGGGTCGCCGGCGCGATCTCGCCCTCGGAGATGATCCCCGTCGCCACCTGGTAGAGGAGCGGCTGGAACAAGTGATGAGTGGTGCGGGCGATCAACTTGATATCGACATCGGCCCGACCGAGCTTCTTTGCCGCATTGAGTCCGCCGAAGCCCGAACCGATGATGACGACTCGATGCCGACGGTTCGGTTCAACTGTGACTTGTGGGGGGCTCATTGTGTCCACTGCTCCTGACGGGCTCCTGACGTGGGACTTCCTTTAAATTCCACGGTAGTCAAGCCGATGCCCGGAAACCGGTGATAACCATGTGTAATCAACCACATCCCAGCATCGGGCCAGGTCACGGCGACGTGATGCGCGTCATGCTCGACGCCCTGCCGTCCGCTTCGAACGTCGAGTCGTTGGGGCGAATCTTGCGTGAGGCGCCCAACGACTCGACGGTGGACGCCGCCCCTAGCCCACCTGGAGACCGACCAGAGGCCGCAGCGCCTCGCCGGCCGCGGTGATGACACCGGGTGTGTAGAAGGGCATGTTGATGATCACGCTGTCGATTCCCGCGTCGATCACCTTGGTTTTGATCTGATCGGCGATCGAATCGGCGCTGCCAACCACCATGCGCTGGCTCATCTCGGCGGGTACCACGTCGGGTTTGACGTTTTCGTCGAGCAGCGCAGTGATCAGCATGCTGGTTTCCAACGTGGCCGGGTCGCGGCCGATCTTCTCGCACTGCTGCTGCACAACCTGCAGCTTGCGCGGCAGCTCGTCGAATCCCGCGATCACGTTTAGGTGGTCGAAGTGCCGTGCGGCGAGCGGGATCGTCTTCTTCTCACCGCTGCCACCGATCATCAGCGGAATGTGGTCGCGGTAGCGCGGATTGGCCAGCGCCTCGCTGGCGCGGTAGTAGGTGCCCGAGAAGGTGGGTCGCTCGCCCTTGAGCATCGGCAGGATGATCTGCAGCGCCTCGTCGAGCCGGTTGAACCTGTCGGTGAAGGTGCCGAAATCGAATCCCAGCTGATCGTGCTCGAGCTCGAACCAGCCGGTGCCGATGCCCAATATCGCCCGACCCTGGCTGATCACGTCCAGGGTGGTGATGGTTTTGGCCAGCAGGGTGGGATTGCGATAGGTGTTGCCAGTCACCAAAGTGCCTAGCTGCACCCGTTCGGTAGCGGTCGCGAGCGCGGCGAGGGCGGAGTAGGCCTCCAGCATCGGCTGGTCGGGTGCGCCCAGCATGGGCAGTTGGTAGAAGTGGTCCATGACGAAAACCGAGTCGAATCCCGCCGATTCGGCTTCGCGGGCCTGCGCAATGACCGTCGGGAAGAGTTGGTCCATCCCGGTGCCGTAGGAGAAGTTGGGTATCTGAAAACCAAGACGAATAGTCACGGTGTCCACCGTAGCGATCCGCTCCGAACGCGAAATCGGCTCTAAGCGAAACGAGCCAGCGCGCCGTGGCTGACGTGCAGCGTTTGGCCGGTGATGTGGCGAGCCGCCGGAGTAGTCAGGAACAGCGCCAACCGGACGACCTCCGCCGCGACCGGGGCCGGCGTGCGCGAAAGCCCGTCGTAACCCGGCTGCACGCTGCGCCCGCTGGCCACGGCATTGACGGTGATCCCGCGAGTGCCGAAGATGCCTGCTTGCCCGGCAATCCAATTAGAGAGTGCCGCTTTGATAGCTGCGTCGACGCTGGCCGCAGGCGGATTTTCCGTCACCACGCTGATGACGGAGCCGCCGGAGCGCAGATGATCACCCACGGCCTGCACCGTGAGCACCACCGAAAGCACCGTCGCGTCGAGTTGGTTGCGCCAGGCCTTGGCCGTATCGGAGATCGAGTAGGTGCGCGGATCGCCGGCGTCCCAGCACGGCGCCGGCACGTTGACAATGGTGTCCAGATGATGGGGGAACAACCCGCGAGCATCGGTGAGGCTGGCTGGGTCGGTGTTGTCGCAGACAATCGCGTCCACGTCCAGTTCTTTGGCGGCGATCTCGAGATCGCTGCGGCGCGCGCCCACGAGGGTCACCTTGTGACCAGCACCTCCACTGCCATGACCTCCTCGTGTTCAACGTTGAACCCAGACCCCGGCAGTTCACCAGCGCTTATGCCGCGGCTCGCGCTGCGAACCGGGTTTCGATACTGGCACACCACCGAACCAATGCCTGGGATCT
>JBEKNM010000516.1:0-3933 GCA_049522835.1 Mycobacterium sp. | reverse complement strand
CCAACTCAGCCCGGTCATGTTCGGTCACGGCCGCCGCCGACTCGCTGTGTGGCCGCCCGCAACAGGCTTCGCGGAATCATTCGCCCGGCGGTGACAAGCGCCTTGTACTGCACGCCGGGAACGCTGATCACCTTGCCATCGGCGATGTCGGCCAGGCTTTTGCTGACCACGTCATCGACCTCGAGCCACATAAACGACGGCAGCTTGGCCATGTCGATCCCGGCCCTGGTATGGAATTCAGTGTGCACGAACCCCGGGCAGACGGCATGTACACCGACGCCGGTGCCCGCCAACCCGCCGGCCAAGCCCTCGCTGAACGAGACCACCCAAGCCTTGGACGCCGAATAGGTCGACCCTCGTCCGGACACCAGCCCGGCCACGCTGGCCACATTGATGACAGTGCCGGTTCCGGAGTCGAGCATGGCGGGCAGCGCCGCGCGGGTGAGGTGCATTACCGCGGTCACGTTGACGTCGAGCTGCGCCTGCAGCAGAGCGGGATCGGCCGTCCAGAATTCACCGGAGGTGCCAAAGCCGGCGTTGTTCACCAATACCCGCACTCCCCCGGCCAGCCGCTCGGCGGCCTTGCCGCGGCCGTCGGGATCGGCCAGATCCGCAGCCAAGATCTCGATGCTGCCGCCCTCAGTTCGCAACTCGTCCGCCAATTGCGTCAACCGGTCAACATCGCGGGCTACCAGAACCAGGTCGTGTCCGTCGGCGGCGAAGCGTCGCGCGTAGCCGGCGCCGATCCCGGACGTCGGCCCAGTGATCAGGGCGACGGGGCGGGACATGAGCGACATTGTACTGACCGGGGGCTTGCCGTCCCGGTGGCCACCCGGCGGGCTATCAGTGCTGGTAGTTAGTGGCCTGACGGCCGTTGCGTCCCGCTGGCGGCGGGCGCCGCACGGCTTCTGAGCGACCCTCTTTTCGACTCTCGTCCCGGCGGACAGGCTCAGGGGCACGACGGCCCGCCTCGCCCAGCAGCCCGGCCACGTCCTGCCCGGCGTGCCTAGGCGGTAACTCCGCACGGCCGGCCGGCGCCAAAGGACGGCTCGGTGCCGCGTTGCGCAGTCCTACCGGCTCTCCCCCTTCCTGAGGAGTCTCCTGAGGCAGCGGCGGCAAAACCCGCAATAGGTCGTTGAACTGGCGCACGGTCCGCAGGCCCTCGTCCCATTCGGCGCGAGTGCTCGCGATCGGCACGGCGACCAACGTCCAGTTCTGCTCGTTCCACATGATCTCGGCGCAGTCGGGTGCGGTGTGCGCGAAGGTGACCATCCGCCGGTCGCAGGCCCGCCGGGCCGCGTCCAGATTGGTGGAGTACACCATCCGCGGCCCGATCGCGCCGAGCAGCCAGATGTCGCTCTCCCGTGGCTCTTTCAGTCCTTTGAGCCGCAGGTCGACAACGACGTTGGTGCCCACCTTGCGGTGCAGCGCGATCACCGTTGCGACTTCCTCGAGGTCGAAGATGTACACGGCCTCGCCGCGGATCTGGCCCAGCACCACGTCGTAGGCGGGGACGTCGCCCACTGTCGACATGACCCCGCGTTTCCAGCGCTTCAGGATGTCGGTCGATTCGCGCTCGTAGTCGAATCCATGCGATCGCGCCCACGATTTGCGGCGTCTGCTCCTGCCGCGGCGCCGATCGACGTCGACATACAGCAGCACCACCGCACCGACGAAGCACAGCGCGGAGAGCGTGAACCAAAGCGGGACCATCCCTTGTAGGGTATCTGCTGTTTGCCCGGAATACAGAACCAGACCAGGTCACAACCCAATCACAGCACGCAGCATCTGCGTGTGCGGGCCCGGCGAGCCAAACTAGCCAAGTATCAGGGAATCGCCGTCGGGGCTGACGTTGACCGGAACGGTGTCGCCGTCGTGCACGTCGCCGGCAAGTAGCATCTTGGCTAACTGGTCACCAATGGCCTGCTGCACCAGCCTTCGCAACGGCCGGGCGCCGTACACCGGGTCGAATCCGCGGTGGGCCAACCACTTCTTGGCCGGCAACGACACCTCGAGCTGCAGCCGCCGCTGTGCGAGCCGCTTGTCCAGCTGGTTCAGCTGAATGTCGACGATCTGCAGCAACTCTTCCGGGTTGAGGCCGTCGAAGACCAGCACGTCGTCGAGGCGGTTGATGAACTCCGGCTTGAACGTTGCACGCACGGCGGCCATCACCTGCTCCTCGCTGCCACCCGACCCGAGGTTGGACGTCAGGATCAGGATGGTGTTGCGGAAGTCGACCGTGCGGCCCTGCCCGTCGGTCAGGCGGCCTTCGTCGAGCACCTGCAGCAGCACGTCGAACACGTCCGGGTGAGCCTTTTCCACCTCGTCGAACAGCACCACGGTGTAGGGCCGCCGGCGCACCGCCTCGGTCAGCTGACCGCCCTGGTCGTAACCGATATAGCCGGGAGGCGCACCCACCAGACGGGCCACCGAGTGCTTCTCGCCGTACTCACTCATGTCGATGCGGACCATCGCCCGCTCGTCGTCGAACAGGAAGTCGGCCAGCGCTTTGGCCAGCTCGGTCTTGCCGACGCCGGTGGGGCCGAGGAACAAGAACGAACCGGTCGGCCGGTTGGGGTCGGCGACCCCGGCCCGGCTCCTACGCACCGCGTCAGAAACCGCAGTCACGGCTTTCCGTTGCCCGACGACGCGCTTGCCCAGCTCGTCCTCCATCCGCAGCAGCTTGGCGGTCTCACCTTCCAACAGCCGCCCGGCCGGGATGCCCGTCCATGCCGACACCACGTCGGCGATGTCGTCGGGACCGACCTCTTCCTTGAGCATCACGCCCTCGCGAGCCTGGGCCGTCGGCAGCGCCGCGTCGAGCTTCTTCTCCACCTCGGGGATACGCCCGTACCGCAGTTCTGCGGCCTTGGCCAGGTCGCCGTCGCGCTCGGCGCGCTCGGACTCCCCGCGCAGCGTGTCCAGCTGTTCCTTGAGTTCGCGGACGACGTCGATCAGTTTCTTCTCGTTCTGCCACTTCGAGGTAAGGCCGGCTAGCTGTTCCTTCTTGTCGGCCAGTTCTGCACGCAATTTCTCCAAGCGCTCTTTGGACGCCGCGTCTTCTTCTTTGGCCAGCGCCATCTCTTCGATCTCGAGCCGGCGCACCAGCCGCTCGACCTCATCGACTTCGACGGGCCGCGAGTCGATCTCCATCCGCAACCGGCTGGCGGACTCGTCGACCAGGTCGATGGCCTTGTCCGGCAGGAACCGGGCGGTGATGTAGCGGTCGGACAGCGTGGCCGCGGCCACCAGCGCGGAGTCGGTGATCCGCACACCATGGTGCACCTCGTAGCGGTCCTTCAAACCGCGCAGGATGCCGACGGTGTCCTCGACCGACGGCTCGCCGACGAACACCTGCTGGAAGCGCCGCTCCAACGCGGCGTCCTTTTCGATGTACTTGCGGTACTCGTCAAGCGTGGTGGCGCCGACCAGTCGCAGTTCGCCACGGGCCAGCATCGGTTTGATCATGTTGCCGGCGTCCATCGCCGACTCACCGGTCGCTCCGGCGCCGACGATAGTGTGCAACTCGTCAATGAACGTAATGATTTGCCCCGCAGAGTTTTTGATGTCGTCGAGCACGGCCTTGAGTCGTTCCTCGAACTCGCCGCGGTACTTGGCGCCGGCCACCATCGAGCCGAGGTCCAGCGAGACCACGGTCTTGTCGCGCAGGCTCTCCGGGACGTCACCGGCCACGATGCGCTGGGCCAGGCCTTCCACAATCGCGGTCTTGCCGACACCCGGCTCGCCGATGAGCACCGGATTGTTCTTGGTACGACGGGATAGCACCTGCACGACGCGGCGAATCTCGTTGTCCCGTCCGATGACCGGGTCGAGCTCGCCCTCGCGGGCACGGGCGGTCAGGTCGGTGGAGTACTTCTCCAGCGCCTGGTAAGTGGCCTCGGGGTCAGCGCTTGTGACCCGGGCGCTCCCGCG
>JBEKNM010000515.1:0-3942 GCA_049522835.1 Mycobacterium sp. | reverse complement strand
AGCGGTTCCGGTTGCCGCGTCCGACCACGCCCGGAATTGCTCCCAGTCGTCGGGTGGGGCGCCGATCAGCTCCGCGATCAACCGGGTGGGCAGGGGAGCGGCGATCTCTTCGGCGAACTCGTGGAGGGAACCCGGCTCCAAGCCGTCCAGGATTCCCCGCACGATCTCGCGGATCTTCGGCTCGAGGTGGGCTACCTGCCGCCGGGTGAACCCCGAGTTGATCAGTTTGCGCAGCTGCCGGTGCCGCGGCGGGTCGCTGAAGATGAGGTTGCCCTCCTGCACCGGGCTCGGCATTTCCGGGTCGGGGATGGTGATGCCCTTGGCCGACGAGAACAGCGCCGGGTTGCTGGATACGTAGCGGACGTCTTCGTATTTGAGCAGCGCCCAGAACTTCGTGACGTCGTTCCAGCACACCGGGGACATCGCGCGCAGTTCCCGGTAGGCGGGATACGGATCGCCAGCGTAGAAATCGGGGGAGTGCAATGGGAACGTGGTCTGCACGGTGTGCCCTCTCGCAGTGCGTGGCAGGACGCAACATCCGACAGATTGGTGTGATCTGTCCTGCGAGAATGTGTCTACTCCGCTACGTCCACTGCTGTCAATGACTCGACAACATATTGAAATGGACTGGAATTCACGGCATTGGTGATTGACGCCCAAGTTCTACGGGTGTACACCAGGTGATTAGATGACCGATATTCGGGTGAGGAAGCAGATGGCCGAGATACAACCTCCGGGACCTCTAGTCGACACCTACCAGCTCTACATCGACGGGCGATGGGTCGAGCCGGAGGACGGTCGCTACGACGACATCTCCCCAGTCACCGAAAAAAGCATCGCCACCGCGCCCGACGCGAGCGTCGCCCAGGTCGGCGAGGCGATCGCGGCCGCGCGGCGCGCTTACGACAGCGGCCCATGGGCCGATATCAGCATCGAGGACCGCGCAGCCTGCCTCAATCAGCTCGGCGACGCATTGCTGAAGCACGCTGACGAGTTCTTCGCGCTGTCGCAGGTCGAATGGGGCTGCATCGGGAATGAGCGCATGATGCAAATCGACGGCGCCGCATTCATGTCGATGCACGCGGCCCAGCTCGCCGCGCAGTTGATCGACGAGCCGGTCACCGGCATCGGTGCCGGAACGACACTGTTGCGCCATGAGCCACTCGGTGTCGTGTCGATTTTGACGCCGTGGAACTTCCCGCACTGCCTCAACGTGATGAAGGTGAACAACGCGCTGGCCGCTGGCAACACCGTCGTGCTCAAGCCCTCGCCGCTGACGCCGCTCGCCGGGCTCGCGCTGGCTCGGATGATCGACGAGTACACCGACATCCCGCCAGGCGTCGTCAACGTCGTGACACCGTCAGGTGTTGAGGCCGCCAAGCTGCTCACCACCGACCCGCGAATCGACATGATCAGCTTCACCGGCAGCTCGGATGTCGGCCGCCAAGTCATGTCCGCCGCGGGCGACACCATGAAGCGGATCTTGCTGGAGTTGGGCGGCAAGTCGGCAAGCATCGTCCTTGACGACACCACTGTGACCGACGAAATGCTGCAGCAGATGCTGTTCGAGTGCTGTTCCCTGCATGCCGGGCAGGCCTGCATCCTGCACAGCAGGCTGCTGCTTCCCGATTCGCTGCACGACGACGTCGTTGATCGGCTGGTGGCGCTGGCCCGTGACGTCAAGGTCGGTGACCCCGCCGATCCAGATGTACAAATGGGGCCGCTGATCAGCCGGGAACAAAGGAGCCGCGTCGAGAACCACGTCTCCCGGGCGCTCAACGACGGAGCAAAGCTGGCGGCCGGCGGCGGTTGGCCAGCCGGCTTGGACGTCGGCTTCTACTTCGAACCGACGGTTCTCACCGAGGTCCAACCGGATTCGGCCATTGCGCAGGAAGAAGTGTTCGGGCCCGTGTTGTCGGTGCTGCGGTACCGCGACGACGACGACGCGGTAGCGATCGCGAACAACTCTCGGTACGGACTGTCCGGTGCCGTGTGGGGTGGCGACGTAGATCGAGCCGTCGCTGTGGCCCGCCGCATCCGCACCGGCCAAATCGCCGTCAACGGCATCGGTCCCGGTGACGCGCCATTCGGCGGCTTCAAGTTGAGCGGGTTCGGTCGTGAGGGCGGCGGGCTAGGGGGCCTGCACCAGTACATGGAGCCGAAGGCCATTGGGGTACCCGGGTGATGCCCGCGTGACTGGATCCCCCAGCGGGCTCCACGTCGTCGAAATCGCCACCGAGACCAGATCCTGCGCGGATTGGGGCCTTTCCGATGACGACTTGGCCACCCTGCGTGACCAGCGGGTCATCGGTGAGCGGGTGCTCAACGCCTACCGGCTTGATAGCGCCTGCGATATCGCAGGTGCCCGCATCGACATAGCAGGCGCCAAACCGCGTGCCTTGGTTTACCGCGGCGTTTCCAACATGGGAAGCTGCTGGACATGGTCGTCGCAAGTGCCCGCCCCAAACTTGAAGGAAACATCCCGGTCGGGCCGAACCGTCACATTGGCTTCGCCGAGTTCGGCGACCCGCAGGGGCGCACGGTCTTCTGGCTGCACGGAACTCCCAGCTCGCGCCGGCAGATTCCGCCCGACGCCCGGGTGTTCGCCGAGCAGAACAACATTCGGCTGATCGGCGTCGACCGGCCCGGCATCGGGTCGTCGACACCGCATCAATACACGATGGTCGCCGACTTCGCCGACGACCTGCGGATCATCGCGGACACGCTCGGTATCGACAAGATGGCCGTCGCCGCCCTGTCCGGCGGCGCTCCGTACACCCTCGCCTGTGCCGCGGCGCTGCCCGACCGGGTGGTGGCCGCAGGCGTGCTCGGTGGCGTGGCGCCGACGCAGGGACCGGACGCGATCATCGGCGGTGCGATGAAGTTCGGTCTGTGGTTCGCGCCGCTGCTGAGGTTGGGGGGCCGCCCGCTGCGCGTGTTGTTGAGCCTGCTGATCCAGTCCGCCCGGCCGATCGCAGCCCCCGTGCTGGACCTGTATGCCCGGTTCGCGCCAGCGGCCGACCGAGAGGTGTTGGGCCGCCCGGAGTTCAAGGCGGTGTTCCTCGACGACCTGCTCGGCGGGAGCCGCAAGCAACTTGCCGCGCCATTCTGCGACGTCATCGTCTTCGCGCGCTATTGGGGATTCCAGCTCAACGACGTCAAGGTCCCCGTGCGCTGGTGGCACGGCGAGCACGACCACGTCATCCCGTTCGCGCACGGGGAGCACGTCGTCTCCCGGTTGCCCGACGCAGAGCTGATCCACTTGCCCGGCGAAAGTCATCTGAGCGGGCTTGGCCGTGGCCAGGAGATACTGGACGCGGTGATGAAGATTTGGGACGAGCAGGACTTGCGCAGGTGTTGCTAGCCTCGCTGGATCCCTCGGTCGTTAGCGCGACCGACATGGCTGATGCGGTGCGGATCGACGGTGTCGGGCTGAGTCGCAGTGATTTGGTCGGTGCCGCCACGTCGGTGGCCGAGCGGGTCGCCGGCGCGGCCCTGGTTGCGGTCCTGGCCACGCCGTCCGCGTCGACGGTGTTGGCGATCACCGGCTGCCTGATCGCCGGCGTGCCCTTCGTCCCGGTGCCCGCCGATGTCGGCGCGGCCGAACGCCGGCACATTCTCACCGATTCTGGGGCACAGGCCTGGCTTGGGCCGGCGCCCAGCGAGGACTCGGCACCAGAAGGGTTGCCGCACATTCCGGTGCGGTTGCACGCCCGCTCCTGGCACCGCTATCCCGAGCCGCCGCCCGATGCCACCGCGATGGTGATCTACACCTCCGGCACCACCGGGCTGCCCAAGGGTGTGCTGCTGAGCCGGCGAGCGATCGCCGCCGATCTCGACGCGCTCGCCGAAGCCTGGCAGTGGACGGCCGACGACGTTTTGGTACACGGGTTGCCCCTGTTTCACGTCCATGGACTGGTGCTCGGCTTGCTCGGATCGTTG
>JBEKNM010000514.1:0-3946 GCA_049522835.1 Mycobacterium sp. | reverse complement strand
TTCATGGCGTCAGCCTACCGACGGACGGCCGCGGTGAGGCGGCTGCGGATCAGCGCGGGTCTGGCTCGAAGATCGGCGTGCCGCCCGCCGAACTGCCGCCAACCGGGAGACCGCAAATGGAACCGCCCACCAACTCATCTTTTTTGAGACACAGAGCCGCGCCGTGTTCGTGATGTCGGCGAGATACGAGAGGGCCTGCGCGGCGGGGTCCGCAGTTGCCGCTCGGCGTGGTCAACAGTCGGGACAGGAGCGCGGCTGTTTGCTGGAGGGTGCCGTGTTCGCCTAGGCAATTGACTCAGAGGTGCTACCGGCGAATGGAACTCGAGCCGGGCAATGATTGACGGCGCACTGCTTGCACCCCATAGACAACGGTTCGCTGTCTGCACGGTGAACGCGGGCCTCGCTCTAAGCCTGCTCACTCGCGGTGATGTGTCGGCTTGGGTGCAACTTTGGCAGCGCGTCGTCCCCTTCGAGGATGGGGGTGTGGATGGTTCCGCTTGTTCATCCGGGGCGTATTGCAAAGATGTTCCAGGTCGGGCGTCTTTTTGTGGCATTCTGCGTGGGTGTCCGTTGATCGGCCGGTGCCGCCTTCGGGGGTGGTGACTTTTCTGATCACCGACGTGGAGGGTTCGACGCGTCGGTGGGAGACCGACGCCGATGGAATGCAGCTGGCTCTCGCCACGCACGACGAGGTGTTGCGGGGGGCGGTGGAGGCGCACGGGGGCTGGTTGTTCAAGCACACCGGTGACGGCGTGTGTGCCGCGTTCGCCTCGCCGACGTCTGCGGTCGATGCGGCGGTGGCTGCGCAGCGGGAGTTGGAGTTGCCGGTGCGGATGGGGATCGCGACCGGCGAGGCGCAGTTGCGGGGGGCGGACTACTTCGGTGTGGTGCTCAATCGCGCCGAGAGGGTGATGGCTGCGGGGCACGGCGGTCAGATCTTGTTAGTCGGTTCGACGGCGGGACTGCTGAAAGGGGTCGACCTGGTGGATCTGGGGCCGTGCCGGCTGCGGGACCTGGCGGCCCCGGTCGGCGTGTTCCAGGTTCAGGCCGCGGGCCTGCGCACGGAGTTCCCGCCGTTGCGGGCGCTGGACGCGTCGCCGGGAAACCTGCGGCCGCAGGTCAGCAGCTTGATCGGGCGTGAGTCCGAGCTCGTCGAGGTGGAAGCGGCGCTGCGGGGGCATCGCGTGGTGACATTGACCGGTGTGGGCGGGGTAGGCAAGACCCGGCTGGCGCTAGAGGTCGCCGCGCACGTATCCGATAAATTCCCCGACGGCGTCTGGGTTTTCGAACTCGCCAGTGTCGGCGATCCGGCCGCGGTGCCCGACGCGGTGGCGTCGGTGCTGGGCATCACCCAACAGCCGGGAAAGAGCCTGGCCGACAGCGTGGCCGCCACACTGGAGGGCCGGGTGCGGCTGCTGGTGTTCGACAACTGCGAACACGTGCTCGACGCCGCGGCTGATCTGATCGAAGCCATCCTGACGCACTCTACGACCGTGACGATCCTGGCCACCAGCCGCGAGAGGCTGGACCTCGCCGACGAGCAATTGTGGCCGGTGCCCCCGCTGGGCGTCGGTGCGGGAATCGACTCCGCGGCAGTAAACCTGTTCGTCGAACGTGCGCGTAGCGTGGCGCCGCACTTCGCGTTGACCCAGGCCGATGAGGTGGCCGCGGTGGTGGAGATCTGCCGTCGCCTCGATGGGATCCCGTTGGCGATCGAGCTGGCGGCCTCGCGGATGGCGTCGATGACGGTGATCGAGGTGGCTGATCGTCTGGATCACCGCTTCCGGTTGCTGGTCGGGTCGCGGCGTGGCCTGGGACGCCACCAAACTTTGCGCCACGCGGTGGGGTGGTCCTACGAGCACCTCGACGACGCGGAGAAGGACCTGCTGGATCGGTGTTCGGTGTTCGCCGGCGGATTTGACCTCGACAGCGCCTGCGCGCTGGCCGGCCCCGATGACCCCGACGAGTACGCCGTGCTGGATCGCCTCGATGCGCTGGTGCGCAAGTCGCTGCTGGTCGCCGATCGGTCCTCGGGGCGGACCCGGTTTTCGATGCTGGAGACGATCCGTCAGTTCGCCGGCGAGCAGCTCGCCGCCAACGGTAAGGCAGCCGAGGTGAGTGCGGCGCATGCTCGCCACTTCGCCGCGCGGGAAGCCGACGTCCTGACTTTGTGGGATAGTCCCCGGCAGCGGGAGGCCTACGCGTGGTTCACCGTCGAGCTGGCCAATCTGCGGACCGCTTTTCGGTGGGCCGCAGACCGGGGTGACCTCGACGTCTCCGCCGCCATCGCGACATACGTGGCGTTCATCGGCATGTGGGTCGAAAACTACGAGCCCCTAGCCTGGGCCGAAGAGCTCATCGAGCCTGCTCGCGCCGTCGACCATCCCCGACTCGCGTTCCTGTATCTGATGGCGTCGCACTGCTGGTATCCCGGACGGATCAAGGCGGCTGTCCGCTACAGCGACGCCGGCCAGACGGTCATCGCCAGCGGCCGGTACGAATTGCCGTTCGGCGCCGCGGGCGTGCTTGGCGCTGTATACCTGACCATCGGCCAGCCCGAACGATGCGTCGAATGGTGCCGCGCCGAGCTCGCACGCGGTCACGACACTCATTCACTCACCAGGGAATACCTGGTCCTCGCACTGACGATTGCCGGTTGCGGTGAAGAGGCGAGGGCCGCCGCGAACGGCCTGATCGAGGCTGCCGAAGCCACCCGCAACCCCTTTACGCTCTCATTCGCGCTTTGGGCCCACGGCCGCGCCTTCCTCGACCCGGATCCCGTCGTCGCGTTGGAGGCCGTGCGCCGGGGCGTGGAGATCGCGCAGGACAGCGGCAACCGGCTCACCGAGACACGCCTGGCGGTCACGCTGTCCCGCCTCGAGGCCGAGCACGGGGACCCGCTGGCCGCGCTCGATTACGTCACGCTGGCGATCCGCAACTACCACGACGCGGGCAACACCACCATGATCCGCACCCCCCTGGCTGTCCTCGCCGCCTTTTTCGACCGGCTCGGGCGCTACGAGCCGGCGGCCAGCATCGCCGGCTTCGCCGCGAGCCCTCTCGTGGCGGCAGCCGTTCCCGAGTTCAATACCGCGATCGGCCACCTCCGCGAGGTCATTGGCGAAACCGCCTACGAATCGCTCGCCCGCAGGGGCGAAAAGATGACCACCGCCGCCATGGCAACCTACGCATATCACCAAATCGACCAGGCCCGAACCAACCTCAAAACCGACGAGGCGATCGTCGATCGGCACCGTGGTCGCGGCGAACGCCAACGACCCAGCAGCGGCTGAGCATCCGTCACCGTTACGAGGCCTCGTAGGTGCGGTCTGAGCTTGAAATCCCCCGGCTTCAGCCATGGGGAACCGTTAAATCTTCAGGTAGCCCTTGTCGGCTGGAATCTGAGCGGCGGTGATGAGCGACGAGGCGTCGCCGGCGAGCCAGACCACAATGTCGGAGACCAGGTTCGGGTCGGCTAGTGAGTCAGTTGGCAACGCGCCCGGTGAGAAGCTGTGGATGTAGGTCGGATGGTCTTGGAAGACTTGGTACATCGACACGTCGTTGCCCATCGGGGTGTCGGTGCCGTAGGGGTGCACCGAGTTGACCCGGATGCCGAACTCGCCAAGCTCGACCGCCAGTGAATTGGTCAGGCCGACGACACCGAACTTACTTGCGCAGTAGTGCCCGCAGCCGGGCACAGCCTTGATCCCGGCCGCCGAGCTGATCGTGATGATCGATCCACCGTTGCCGGCGGCAATCATCGGCGGCACCACGGATTTGATGGTGTTCCACAGCCCGGTCAAGTTGGTGTCGATGGTGTCCTGCCATTGCTGGGCCGAAATTTCCCACAGCCGACCCCAGTTGAGCACGCCTGCATTGGCTACGACGATGTCCAGGCGGCCGAACTGTTCGACCGCGTTGGAGACCACTCGTTGTTGGGCGGCCA
>JBEKNM010000513.1:0-3960 GCA_049522835.1 Mycobacterium sp. | reverse complement strand
ATAAGGATGAAGCTGGGCACCACCAACAGCAGGTCGACGACCCACATCAGCACCCGGTCCCGCCAGCCCCCGAAATAGCCCGAGATCGACCCGACGGTAGCCGCAATGCCGGTAGAGATAGCCGCCACACACACCCCTATCAGCATCGACTTCTGCATGCCGCGCAGGATCTGCGCCAACAGATCTTGGCCCAGCGCGTTAGTGCCCAGCCAGTGACGTGTATTCGGCGGCTGCAGCAGCGCATTGAAATCAAGGTCGTCGTAGGAGTAGGGCAGCAGGGAGGGCAGTGCATAGCAGCCGACGAATAGCAGTATCAGCAGCGTCAGCGACGCCACTGCGAATCGGTTGCGCAGAAACCTGCGCAACACCAGGGTGCGGCGCGAGGCGAAGATCGTTGCTTCTGAACTGGATAGCCCGTGGGCGGCATCGGGTTTGGCGGTAGCTGTCATGACACCCGGACCCTGGGGTCGAGAGCCGCGTAGATGATGTCGGAGAGCAGGCCGGCCAACAGCACGACCGTGCCGGAGAACACGGTGATTGCCGCGATGATGTTGGTGTCCTGAGTCGAGATGCCCTGCACCAGCCATTCGCCCATGCCGTGCCAACCGAAGATTTTCTCGACGAAGACCGCACCGGTGACCAGCCCGGCGACCCCGTAGGCGAACAGCGTGGCCATCGGTATCAGTGCGGTGCGCAGCCCGTGTTTGAGCAGTGCGCGCCGGCGGGTCAGCCCTTTGGCGCGGGCGGTGCGGATGAAATCCTGGCCGAGCACGTCGAGCATCGCGTTGCGCTGGTATCGGCTGTATCCGGCGGCCGCGCCCAGCGCCAGGGTGAGCGAGGGCAGAATCAAGTGCCGCAACCGGTCGAGTAACTGTGCCCAGGCCGCACCGTCGACGCCCGGTGATGTCTCTCCGGTGTAGTCGAAGAGTTGCACGCCAAGCGCCCAGTTCACCCGCAGTGCGCCCAGTATCAACAGGTTGGCGATGACGAATGTCGGGGTGCTGAGCACGAGCAGGGCCAGCATGGTGACAACGCGGTCACTGAGCCGGTACTGGCGGATGGCGCCCCATGCCCCGGCCACCACACCCAGTACGGTGCCGACCACGGAGCCAATGACCAGCAGCCGCAGGCTGACCGCAACGCGGCGCCAGAGCGTGGCGGCCACGGGCTGGCCGGTGATGGTGGTCCCGAAATCACCGCGAACGGCGTGCGAGGCCCAGTTCGCATAGCGGATCGGTATGGGCTTGTCCAAGCCAAGCGCGTGCGCCTTGGCGTCGATAACGGCTTGCGGCGGCCGCGGACTGCGCTGTATCAGGCTATCCAGTGGCGCGAAGGCGAACGAAGTCAGGCAGTAGGTCAAAAACGACGCTAGCGCGAGCAACACGAGATAGTTGAGTAACCGGCGCGCCAGAAAACGAGTCATGCCCCAACACCGTGCCGCATTGGGACAGGGTAAAAGATGAACTGTCGATCAGCGCGATCGACGCCGTCATCGTTGCTTGCCCTCCGGACGCAGGTCACGGTAGGGGCGCAGTTCACGGCGCGCGATGGCGCGTTTGTGCACCTCGTCGGGGCCGTCGGCCAACCGCAGCGTGCGCAGGTGCGCGTAGGCCATGGCGAGCGGGAAGTCGTCGGTGACGCCGGCGCCGCCGTGTACTTGAATGGCGCGGTCGACGATCTTCAGCGCGATGTTGGGAGCGGCGACCTTGATCGCCGCGATCTCGGTCTGCGCCTCCTTGTTACCGACGGTGTCCATCATGTACGCGGCCTTCAGCGTGAGCAGCCGGATCATCTCGAGGTCGATGCGCGCCTCTGCGATCCAGTCCTGGATGTTGGCGTTGTCGGCGACCGGCTTGCCGAAGGTGACCCGGGACTGGGCGCGCTTGCACATCAGCTCCAGCGCGCGTTCGGCCATGCCGATGGCCCGCATGCAGTGGTGGATACGACCGGGCCCGAGCCGGGCCTGGCTGATCGCGAAGCCCTCACCCTCGCCTTTGAGCACATCCGTGGCGGGCACCCGCACGTCGGTGAAGTCGATCTCGGCGTGGCCCTCGCGGTCCTGGTAGCCGAACACCGGCAGGCCTCGCAGCACGGTGACGCCGGGGGCGTCGATCGGCACCACCATCATCGACTGCTGACGGTGCGGCGGGGCGGCTGGGTCGGTCTTGCCCATCACAATCATGACCTTGCAGTTCTGGTGCAAGGCATTGGAGGCGAACCACTTCCGGCCGTTGAGCACGTACTCGTCGCCGTCCCGCACCATGGACAGCTCGACATTGGTGGCATCCGAGCTGGCCACCCGCGGCTCGGTCATCGCGAACGCCGATCTCATGGTGCCCTCCAGCAGCGGCTTGAGGTACTTCTCCCGGTGCTCCTGGCTGCCGAACAGCTCGAACACCTCCATGTTGCCGGTGTCAGGGGCGCTGCAGTTGCACGCCTCGGGGGCGATGAAGCTGCGGCCCATGATCTCCGCGAGCGGCGCGTATTCCAGGTTGGTCAGTCCCGCGCCGGTATCGGGGTGCGGGTGAAACAGGTTCCAGAGGCCGCGTTTTCGGGCCTCGGCCTTGAGCTCCTCCAGGATCGGCGGCTGGTAGTGCGGGTTGCCGGAGTCCCGCATCTGCTCCTCGTACACGGCCTCCGCCGGGTACACATGCGACTCCATGAAGTCGAGCAGTTCCTTCTGCAGCTGCTGCGCGCGTTCCGAGATGTCGAACAGGGGCATGGGGGCTCCTCATCGGTAGGGGATCGAAAGGGACCGGTCATTGACTGTCGTGCAGCAACGACGCCTGGTAGCGGCGCATCCCGCGCAGCCAGCGGTCGTAGTCGGATGCCTTCTGCTGGAACATGTCGAGCACGTTGGCGTGCGGCAGGATCAAGAAGCGCTCCTCGTCGATGGCGGCTAGCACGTCGCGGGCGACCTGGGCGGGCTCCAGCACCGCACCGGCGGAGGTGACCGCCCGGGTAGCGGCGACGCCGAGCGGATGCCCCGAGCGCTCTCCGCCGTACAACAGCTCGGTGTTCACGCCCATCGGGCACAGGCAGCTGACCCGGATGCCCCGGTCGCCGTAGGTGATGCTGAGCCATTCAGCGAATCCGACGGCGGCGTGCTTGGTGACGGCGTAGGTGGCGCCGCCGATCTGGGACAGCAGGCCGGCGGCCGATGCGGTGCTGACGAAATAGCCCTCGCCGCGCTCGACCCAGCCGGGGATCAGCAGTTGCGCGGCCCGGATGTGGGCGCGCAGGTTCACGTCGATCGCACGATCCCAGTCCGCGTCGCTGGCCTCGAGCCCGGGTGTGCCGAGGACTCCGGCGTTGGCGAAGTACATGTCGACCGGGCCGAAGTCCTGTTCCGCCAACGCGATCAGGCTGCGAACCGACGTCGTGTCGGAGACGTCCGCGCCGGCTGCGGCCGCGGTCCCCGGCCGAGCGCTGTTGATGTTGTCGGCGACGGCCTGCGCGCGGCTTGCGTCGAGGTCGGCCACCAGGACGCGGGCGCCGTGCGTGGTGAGTTCTTCGGCGAGCGCGCCGCCGATGCCGCCGCCCCCGCCGGTGACGATGGCGACCTTGCCTGCGACCTTCATCGAGTCTCCTTTGGCGCCACGCGGATATCGAAGCGTTCGTCGAGTTGTTTCCGGGTGTCCGCGGCGTCGGTATGCAACACGCCGGCGATCCCGAGCCGGGCCGCGCCGTCGAGGTTCTGGCGCAGGTCGTCGATCATGATCGCCTGCTCGGGTGTCACCCCGAGCCGCTCACATGCGATGGCGTAGATCCGCCGCGATGGCTTGCGGACGCCGACTTCCGAGGAGATCACCACCACGTCGGCCAGCGCGCCCAGGTCGAAGCCCGCGTAGCAGTCGCGCCCGAATGCGTTGGACACCAAGGCAATCGGAACTCTGGTTGCCCGGAGCTCTTCGATCAGGCGCACGGTGTCGTCGTCGCGCCGCAAACCGGCCTGCATCC
>JBEKNM010000512.1:0-3962 GCA_049522835.1 Mycobacterium sp. | reverse complement strand
TCGTTTCAGAATATCGTTGGCAAGCTTGAGTTCTCGGTTCTCTTGCTCAAGATCTATGATCCGCTGCGCTTCCGCGGTCGACACTCCCGGCGTGTACCCGTCATCGATGTCGGCCCGACGCACCCAGGCACGCACCGATTCGATGCCATACCCAAGCTGGCGGGCCACCCGATACACCGTCCCGTGCTCGGTGCCTAATTCGGTACGCAACGCACGGACCATCCGGACGGCGGCGGCTTTCTCCTCCGGGCTATACCGACGCGAAGTCGGCTTTCCCGGCACCTGTTCCTTCGGCATGACTTCATCCTCGTTTCCAAGGTCTGCAGCCTCCACATTTCCCTGCGTCGTCTCTTAGCTGATCGAGAAACCCCCGTCGACAGCGAGCATCTGATTCGTAATCGGCCGGGCCGCCACCGAAGCGAAAAACAAGACCGCAGCGCCAATCTCGCGCGGCTCCTGAAAGCCGAACGGCGTCTGACGCGTCGCCGGCCCCGGCGACATCGGCCCCTTGGCGGCGATCGCGCCCGGCGTGATCACAGCTCCCGGCAGGACGGTGTTGACCGTAATGTTGTGCTCGGCCAACTCGAACGCACTCACCAGACTCAAACCGGCTAATGCGCCTTTCGACGCGGTGTATGCGGCCAGGCCTTTGACGACGCCTCCACGCAGTGCATTGGATGCGACGTTGACGATACGGCCGCCTTCGCCGCGGGCCACCATGCTGCGTGCCAGCTCCCGTGTCATCAGGAAAGCTCCTCGCGCATTCACGGTGTTGATTCGATCCCACTCCTGTGCGGTCGTATCCAGTAGAAGTTCACGGTCTTGTACGGCCGCGTTGTTCACCAGAAGCCATGGGACACCTACGTTTGCGACGATGTCGGCGCACCCTGTGACGACTGAATTCTCGTCGGCGACGTCCACCGCGGTCGCGGCCGCCTTCAGCCCCGCATCCGTCAATGCGGTGGCTTCGCGCTCAGCCGCCTCTCGATCGCGATCCGCGATGACCACCGTCGCTCCGGCCTCGGCCAGAACAGCCGCAATCCCGGCGCCGATGCCACTGGCGCCGCCGGTCACGACGGCCACCTTGTCGGTAAGCGTGAATAAATCCTTGAGTGGAGTCGTCATTGGCGCCATCCCATGTCGTTGTCGAATCCTTGACAGCCCGCAGTATCACACGCATCGTGAGGTGATGCGTCTCGCGCTCAAGAGCGCCGCCAGCAACGAAGGAGTTGCAGTGTCGGGGATCGACGAACAAGCCGACCCCCGGAGCACGGGCACCGCGTCGATCGACATGTCGTCGGGATTGCCGGATGAACGCGACTTCATGGTGGCTGAGTGTCCCGACATCCCGATGTGGTCGGAGAACTTTCTGTTCGCGCTGTGCGACCGCAACGCCGACGTCGCGATGTGGCTACACCTGGGCACCGTGCCGGGAAAGTGGACGATGTGGGAGGACCGTGTCCTGGTCATGCTGCCCGGCCACGACGGGGCGCTCTCGCTGCGCGGGTACCACCACACAGCGCCCGAGCGACGTCCCGCCGGCCCGGGACTCGAGTTTCGCCAGATCACACCGTGGCGTCGCTGGCATGTGTCGTTCGACGGGTTCGGCCTGCACACGCCGGAAAGTGAAATGCTGGCCGGTGTTTCGCGCGACGGCGCGGCTAAGCCCTTCTCCGTCGACCTCGACATCGAGCTACTCACCCCAGCATGGGATGCACGGACGGCGGCCAGCCTGGAGTCGGGGGCCGGGGACATGGACAGCCACGACTGGGCCAATGAGCACTACGAGCAACTGGTGCGCGCCACCGGCACGGTGACGCTGCCTTCCGGCGATGCTGTCCCGTTCTCGGGCTACGGCTGGCGCGACCACTCGCGCGGCGCCCGGGACCAGTCGTTGTTACGTGACTGGGGCGGTCACGTCATCATCGGTTGTCCCTACCCCAGCGGCAGGGGCTGGGGGTTATCGCGCTACCACGCATCGGATGGTCGGATCACCCTCGAAGGCGGCTATGTCTTCGTCGACGGCAAATTCGAGCACGCCCGGGTAGTTAAGGCGCCGCGACTGAAGGAGCTCCAGTTCGGCGGCGAAACGCTACCCGTCGCGCTTGAGTGGTCCGGCGGCGTGCTGGAACTCGAGCTGCAGTGCGAGCGCGCGCTGTGGACCTCGATGCAGCGCAGTCTTACCGTCGGCAAGGACTTGGACGGCCTCGGGTTGATGTACGTCGTCAACCACGGACGCTGCGACTGGGACGGCGAGACGGGCTACTTCTACTGCGAAAGGTCAGATCGGCTCAACGATCTGGCGCCCGAGCCGTATTACGGCGAGTCATCGAATCAATGACCGAGCCGGACGGCGGCAACTGGGCACAGCTGAAGGAGCAGAGCCGTCCACTCGACCGGGTGCGCACGGGTTTGCAGGACTGGATGCGAACCCGGCTTCAAGATCCGGGGCTGACGATCGGACCGCTGAGCCCACCCGCCGGAACCGGAGTCGCCAACGAGACGCTGCTCTTCGATGCGGAACGCTCCGCCGGGCGGATCGACGGATTTGTCGCAAGACTGGCGACTGACAACCCCCTGTACCTCGACTACGACCTGTCGATCCACTGCCGCATGTATGCCGTAATGCAGGAAGCGCCTTTGGTTCCAACACCCGCCGTCGTCGGCTACGAACCCGACGCCGCGCCGATCGGCACCCCGTTCTTCGTCATGGCGAAAATCGACGGGGCAATCCCATCGGACAATCCCTCCTGGGGCGCGAAGGGTTTCGTCGTCAACGCCACCCCTGCGCAGCGCCGTCAGATGTGGGAGCAGACCGTGCAGATGATGGCGCAGCTGCACCAGCTGGACGCCGAACCATTCCTGTTTCTTCGGACCGGAGCGGGCGACGACGGGGTCGGCGACTGCCTCGACTACTGGATGCGGTCGCTGCGCTGGGCGAACCCGACCCAGCCCGTGCCGCTCACCGGCGAAGCCGAACGGTGGCTCGTTACCAACCGGCCCGCAGGCACTGCCCTGTCGTGGGGCGATAGCCGACTGCCCAACGTTATCTACCGCAATTACACACCGGTGGGGTTACTCGACTGGGACCTGGTGTCGCTGGCGGGGCCGCAGGCCGACCTGGCGTGGTGGATCATCATGGCACCCGCGGAAAGCCTTCAGCTGGACGGCATTGGCACGCATGACGAGTTGGTCGACCTTTGGGAAGATCTGACCGGAATGACTGCTGCCGACTTGCACTGGTTTCTCGTGTTCGGCGCTTATCGTCTTGCCGCCATAGTCGCCAAACTGATGTCGATGTTTGTCGCCCAAGGCCGAATGCCGGCCCAGTTGGCCGACGAACAACTCAGCTCGGGACTTCACGTCCAGCTCCTGGCCGGATTGCTGGACTTGCAGCCGCCTCCCGGTGTCGCGCCGGTGGTACCCGAAGTCCGTTGGAATCGCGGATGATTAATGCACGCCATGGCGGCACCCAGCTGAAACCGTTTCGCATACACGTTCCGGACGAACGGCAGGCTTCACCGCGGAAGAAGTCGAAGACTATGACCGCCAACGCAATCCGACTCTGAACATGACGCACTTCCTCACGCACATGTTGGAACCGCAGACAATCGGTTGGGCGTTGCAGGACTCCCCGGTCGGGCTCGCCGCGTGGATGCTGCACCGCCGCGCCACCTGGAGTGACTGCAACGGAGACGTCGAGAGTCGCTTCACCAAGGACCAGCATCCGCGCGTTTTTTCGGCAGTTGCGATAGGAGACATAACATGAAGCTTTCTGGCGTGGGCGTGTGGAGCTCTCAGCTGCGTTATAGCGACCCAACCGAAACCGCTGAGGCCGCCGCCGAGTTGGAAGAGTTGGGTTATCAGGCACTATGGATTCCCGACGTCGGTGGTCCTGTGTTCGACGCAGTAGAAAAGTTGTTGGCCTCGACTAAGCGAGTCGTGGTGGCAACCGGCATCCT
>JBEKNM010000511.1:0-3979 GCA_049522835.1 Mycobacterium sp. | reverse complement strand
ATCGGCCTTACCCTCACCCTGATCCACCTGATCTCCATCCCGATCTCCAACACGTCGGTCAATCCGGCGCGGTCGACCGGAGTCGCGTTCTTCAACGGTAACGGCGCACCCGCGCAGCTATGGGTGTTCTGGCTGGCCCCGCTCATCGGCGCAGCGATCGCCGGAATCGCATACCCGTATCTGTTCGGCGGGCATGAAGAACTCGCCGAGCGCCCGGTCCGCGAAGACGCCTTGGAAAACTCAGGCCAGCACCGGGCGTCGAAAGCCTAGTTTCGGCGGGCGTGTTGACATGCCGGCGACCGGCTCACGTCGCCGAACGCGACCGGCCACCGCCATTCCCGGCCGGCGTGTGCCCGCACAATAGTTATCTTCAGGGTGAAGGTAAATCAGTGTGTTGCACCGGTTTTCCGTCCGGTTAGGCTTCGTTGGTGGCACATAGACCGTCGGCATACTTGGTGCTGGCCTCTCAACGCAGCGGCAGCACGCTGCTCGTGGAATCGCTACGGGCAACCGGCGTGGCCGGCGAACCCCAGGAGTTCTTCCAATACCTGCCGGCCACAAGCCAGGCCCCGCAGCCGCAGGAATGGTTCGCCGGTGTCCAGGACGAGTCGATTTTGAGCCTGCTTGACCCGCTCGACGTAGGAAAGCCCGACCTCGCGCCCCCCGAGATCTGGCGCGAGTACATCCGTACGGTCGGGAAAACACCGAACGGCGTATGGGGCGGCAAACTGATGTGGAATCAGACACCGCTGCTAATGAACCGCGCGAGCGGACTGCCAAATCGGTCCGGTGACGGCCTGCTGGCAGCGATCCGCGATGTCGTCGGCGAGGACCCGCTCCTCATCTATGTCTACCGGCCCGATGTGGTATCGCAGGCAGTGTCGTTCTGGCGGGCGGTGCAGACGCGGGTGTGGCGCGGCAGGCCGGATCCGGTCCGCGATGCGCGCGCCACCTACCACGCGTCAGCAATCGCCCATGTCATTACTATGCTGCAAGCCCAGGAGCAGGGTTGGCGAAACTGGTTTGCTGAAGAAGACGTCAAACCGATGGAAATTCCGTATCCGGTGTTGTGGCGCAACCTAACTAACGTTGTGGCCGCTATCCTCGAGTCGTTGGGGCTCGACCCGCAACTTGCGCCACAGCCGGTGCTTGAGCGCCAAGCCGACAAGCGTTCCGACGAATGGGTGGACCGCTACCGGGCAGACGCCGAAAGAGAGGGGCTACCCACATGACCGTAACCGCGCCTGCGGAAGCCCGCCGCGTCGACGAACTGCGGCTGCTGGAAGCCGAAGCGGTGCACATCATCCGTGAGGTCGTCGCCGAGCTCGAGCGGCCGGTCCTGCTGTTTTCGGCCGGCAAGGACTCGATCGTGCTACTTCGCCTGGCAGAAAAGGCATTTCGACCACTTCCGCTGCCATTCCCGGTGATGCACGTCGACACCGGTCACAATTTCCCCGAGGTGATCGAGTTCCGGGACCGCAGAGTCACCGGCGAGGGCCACAAGCTGATCGTCGCGTCGGTGCAGGAATCCATCGACAACGGCCGCGTGCCAGATCCGGGTCCCGGGGCTTCGCGCAACCGGGCACAGACCCGCACGCTGCTCGACGCGCTCGAGGCCGGCGGGTTCGATGCGGCGTTCGGTGGTGCCCGCCGCGACGAGGAGCGCGCCCGCGCCAAGGAACGCATCCTGAGTTTCCGCGATGAGTTCGGACAGTGGGATCCCCGTGCCCAGCGCCCAGAGCCGTGGTCTCTGTACAACGGCCGGATCAAGAAGGGCGAGCAGGTCCGGGTGTTCCCGTTGAGCAACTGGACCGAGCTCGACGTGTGGCGCTACATCGAGCTGGAAGACCTTGAGATACCGTCGATTTACTACGCCCACCAACGCGAGGTCTTCGAGCGCGACGGAATCCTGCTGGCGCTCTCGGAGTACGCCACGCCGCAAGACGGCGAAACCTCCGCCCTCGAGTGGGTGCGGTACCGCACCGTCGGCGACCTGACCATTACCGGGGCGGTGCGCTCCAAAGCCACCGACATCGCCCGGGTCATCATCGAGATCTCTGCGGCGACAGTCTCCGAGCGCGGCGAGACCCGCGCTGACGACCGCACCTCAGCCGCCGCGATGGAAGACCGCAAGCGAGAGGGCTACTTCTAATGACCGCCACTGAAGACACCGAAAAGACCCTCCTTCCCAAGGACATAACGCGTCAGCTGCTGCGCATTGCCACCGCAGGTTCGGTGGACGACGGCAAGAGCACCTTGATCGGGCGGCTTCTGCACGACACCGACAGCCTCCCGCTGGACCACCTAGAAGCCGTCACCGACGAAGAAGGCGTCGCCGACCTCGCGGCGCTGTCGGACGGTCTGCGCGCCGAACGCGAACAGGGCATCACGATCGACGTCGCGTACCGATTCTTCTCCACCGAAACCCGCAGCTACATCCTGGCCGACACTCCCGGGCACGAGCGCTACACCCGCAACATGTTCACCGGCGCATCCAACGCACATGTCGCGATCCTGCTGGTCGACGCCAGCGCCGGGGTCCTGCGGCAGACCCGCAGGCACGCCAGAATCGCAAAGCTGTTGGGCATCAAGCACTTTGTCGCAACGGTGAACAAAATCGACCTCATCGACTTCGAGCAAGCCGGGTTCGCCGAGGTGGAGGGCCAACTGCGTCAGCTGGCGGCACGCATTGGCGACGTAGACATCACGGTAATCCCGATTGCGGCAAAGCACGGGGACAACGTCGTGCACCGCTCCGAGCGCACCCCGTGGTACCGCGGCCCCACGCTGCTGGAGTACCTGGAACGCGTCGAACTGGCCGCGCCGCATGCCGAGGCGTCGCGGCTGCGGCTTCCGGTGCAATGGGTGTCGCGGCCGACCGCCGACGCGCGCCGGCGCTACACCGGCCGGATAGCGGCGGGAACGCTCAGTGTCGGCGATACAGTGGTGTCACTGCCTGCCGGCACGCGCTCGGCAGTGACCGCGCTGGACACCCTCGATGACGACCGCACGACAGCCGTTGCACCGCTGTCGGTTTCGATCGAGCTGGCCGACGACATCGATGTGGGTCGCGGCGACGTGCTGGTCAGTGGTGCCGACGACGCGGTCCCGCCGGTGCTGGCCCGAGAAATCGATGCGACCGTGTGCTGGTTCGTCGAGTCCCCGCTGCGGGCCGGCGACCGATTGGCCCTCAAACAAACCAGCAAAACCGTTCGGGCAACCGTCCAAGAGTTGCACTCGCGGCTGGATCCGGAGACGCTCGATGAGCTGGACCAGCCAGTTGAGCTGACGCTCAACGACATCGGCACCGTGACGCTGCGAACCAGCTCGATCGTCATCGCCGACCCCTACGCCGACAATCGCGATACCGGCGCGTTCATGCTCATCGACGAGACCACCAACGACACCATCGGCGCCGGCACCATCCTCGAGGCGCGAGAGGTCAAGCCGGGCACCCACGCGCGGACCGACATCCGCTGGCACCCATCAGCGCTGGACCGCAGCCACCGCTGGCGCGCCACCGGCCAGGCGGGCGCGACGATCTGGTTCACCGGCCTGCCCGCCTCCGGCAAGTCGACGATCGCGGTAGCGGTGGAGCGCGCGCTCGTCGAATCGGGACGGGTGGCCTACCTGCTCGACGGCGACAACCTACGCCACGGCCTGTCCGACGACCTGGGCTTCTCACCCGGCGACCGAACCGAAAACATCAGGCGGGTAGGCCATTTGACGCGGCTGCTGGCTGACGCGGGCGTGATCGCGCTGGCGTCACTGGTGTCGCCGCTGAAGTCGGACCGCGAGACCGCCCGCGCCCTCAACGATGCCGCCAAACTGCCCTTCATCGAGGTGCACATAGCCACGTCATTGGCCGAATGCGAAAAGCGTGACCCCAAAGGCCTCTACGCGCGGGCGCGCAGCGGCGAGCTCAAAGGGCTGACCGGTGTCGACGCACCCTACGAGCCACCCGAGAACCCGGACCTGG
>JBEKNM010000510.1:0-3985 GCA_049522835.1 Mycobacterium sp. | reverse complement strand
CCTTCTCGGTGCGTGCGACCACAAAGCACCACTGCGACAGGTGCGCCAGCGACGTCCACACTTTCTGGCCGTTGATCACCCATTGGTCGCCATCAAGCTCGGCGGTGGTCGACACGTTCGCCAGGTCGCTGCCGGCGCCGGGCTCCGAATATCCCTGACACCACAGCTCGGTGACATCCAGTATCCGCGGCAGGAAGCGCTGCTGCTGCTCGGGCGTGCCGAACGCGATCAGCGTCGGTCCCAGCAGCTCCTCGCCGAAGTGGTTGACCTTGACCGGTGCGTCGGCGCGGGCGTACTCCTCGTAGAAAGCCACCCGGTGCGCGGTTGGAAGTCCCCGCCCGCCGTGCTCGACCGGCCACCCCAGACAGGTCAGTCCCGCGGCCGCGAGATGCTGGTTCCATGCCCGGCGCTCTTCGAATGCCTCGTGCTCGCGTCCCGGTCCGCCGAGCCCCTTGAGTGCTGCGAATTCGCCGACCAGATTGTCGGCGAGCCACTGGCGCACCTCCGCCCGGAATTCGTCGACGTCCTGCATGCCCTGTAGGCTAACCTACCAAGCACTTGCTTTGGCGGCCCGGGCGGCGATGCGTGCCGCGGCGAGGGGGCGAGCCGCGCAATCGGATCTGGAGGAGCATCGATGACGTGGGGGCACCGCCCGCTTGCGGGGGACGATCCCCGCACCGTACCCGCGGCGCTGGATCGTTTCGCACGCCTACTCCCCGACCAAGACGCGTTGATCACCGAAGACCGCACCTTCACCGCCGCCGCGCTGCGCGACGAAGTACATCGCGCAGCCGCCGCGCTCGTCACGCTCGGCGTCCAGGCCGGCGACCGGGTGGCCATCTGGTCGCCGAACACCTGGCACTGGGTAGTGGCCTGCCTGGCGATTCACCACGCCGGCGCTGCCGTAGTGCCAGTGAACACCCGCTACACCGCGGCGGAAGCCAGTGACATCCTGGCCCGCACCCGGGCGCCGGTGTTGTTCGGAATGGGTCAGTTCCTGGGCGCCGACCGGGTCGCCGGCCTGGACCGCGACGCCCTGCCTGCGCTGCGGCACATCGTGCGAGTGCCGATCGAAGCGGAAGACGGGACATGGGGCGACTTCATCGCCAGAGGCTCTGAACCGGCAGGCCTCGACGCGGTCCGCAGCCGCGCTGCCGCGGTCACGCCCGACGACGTCAGCGACATTCTGTTCACCTCCGGCACGACCGGCCGCAGCAAAGGCGTGCTGTGCGCGCATCGGCAATCGCTATCGGGCTCGGCGTCGTGGGCTGCCAACGGCAAGATCACCAGCGACGACCGCTACCTCTGCATCAATCCGTTCTTCCACAATTTCGGTTACAAGGCCGGCATCCTGGCCTGCCTGCAAACCGGTGCGACGCTGATACCGCACCTGACCTTCGATCCGCTGCGCGCACTGCAGGCGATCGAGCAACACCGCATCACCGTGTTGCCCGGGCCGCCCACCATCTACCAGACCCTGCTTGACCACCCGGCACGCCACGACTACGACCTGAGCTCGCTGCGGTTCGCGGTGACCGGGGCGGCTACCGTGCCGATCGTGCTGGTGGAACGCATGCAGTCTGAACTCGACATCGACATCGTGCTGACCGCCTACGGTCTGACCGAGGCCAACGGCATGGGGACCATGTGCCGCGCCGACGACGACGCGGTGACCGTCGCCACCACCTGCGGGCGCCCGTTCGCGGACTTCGAATTGCGCATCGATTCGCCAGGCTCGGGCGAAGCCGGCTCAGAAACAGGAGAAGTGCTGTTGCGCGGGCCGAACGTGATGCTGGGCTACCTCGACGACCCGGAGGCCACCGCCACTGCCATCGACGCCGACGGCTGGTTGCACACCGGCGACATCGGTGCCGTCGACGAGCGAGGCAACCTGCGCATCACCGACCGGCTCAAGGACATGTACATCTGCGGCGGATTCAACGTCTACCCCGCCGAGGTCGAGCAGGTGCTGGCCCGGTTGGAGGGGGTGGCCGACGCCGCGGTGATCGGAGTTCCCGACGAGCGGCTGGGCGAGGTGGGCCGTGCGTTTCTGGTTACCGGGCCCGGCGCCAGCCTTGACGAGCAGGCTGTGATCGCTTATACCCGTGAGCATTTGGCGAACTTCAAGGCGCCCCGTTCGGTGCGGTTCGTCGACGTGTTGCCGCGCAATGCGGGCGGCAAGGTGGTCAAGCCACAACTGCGAGAGCGGGCCTGAATGCGACTTCACATGGACCTAAAATGGATTTAGCACTGGACGATGAGACACTGGCCTTCCAAGCCGAGGTGCGTGAATTCCTCTCGGCCAACGTCGAGTCGATCCCGACGAAGTCCTACGACAAGGCGGACGGTTTTGCACAGCACCGGCATTGGGACCGTGTGCTCTTCGACGCCGGCCTGTCGGTGATCAACTGGCCGAAGAAGTACGGGGGCCGGGACGCACCGCTGCTGCACTGGGTGGTGTTTGAGGAGGAGTACTTCCGCGCCGGAGCGCCGGGCCGGGCCAGCGCCAACGGCACCTCGATGCTGGCCCCGACGCTTTTCGCGCACGGTACCGAGGAACAGCTGGACCGGGTTTTGCCAAAAATGGCCAGTGGCGAACAGATCTGGGCGCAGGCCTGGTCGGAGCCTGAATCCGGGAGCGATCTCGCGTCGCTGCGGTCCACCGCAACCAAAACCGACGGCGGCTGGCTACTGAACGGACAGAAGATCTGGAGCTCGCGCGCGCCGTTCGCCGAGATGGGATTCGGGCTGTTCCGGTCCGACCCCGCGGCTGAACGGCATAACGGGCTGACGTACTTCATGTTCGACCTGAAGACCAAGGGCGTCACAGTGCGGCCCATCGTTCAGCTGGGCGGGGATACCGGCTTCGGCGAGATCTTCCTCGACGACGTGTTCGTGCCCGACGAGGACGTCATCGGCATCCCGAACGACGGCTGGCGTGCGGCGATGAGCACGTCGAGCAATGAGCGCGGCATGTCACTGCGCAGCCCGGCCCGCTTCCTGGCGGCCGCCGAGCGCCTGGTGCAGCTGTGGAAAGACAGCGGCTCCCCCGCGGCATCCGCGGACCGGGTTGCCGACGCGTGGATCAAGGCGCAGGCCTACCGGCTGCAAACCTTCGCAACGGTGACCAGGCTGGCCGGCGGCGGCGAGCTGGGCGCGGAATCGTCGGTAACCAAAGTTTTCTGGTCCGACCTCGACGTAGCGATACATCAGACCGCGCTCGACATCCGAGGGGCTAACGGCGAGCTTGCCGGCCCGTGGACCGACGGCTTGTTGTTCGCACTAGGCGGCCCGATCTACGCCGGCACCAACGAAATTCAGCGCAATATCATCTCCGAGCGGTTGCTGGGCCTGCCACGCGAAAAGTCCGGGGGCAAGAAGTGAAATTTGCGCTAGACGAACAGCAGCGCGACTTCGCGGCCAGCATCGATGCCGCGCTCAGCGCTGCGGACCTGTCCGGTGCGATCCGTGCTTGGTCGGCAGGTGATGTCGCACCTGGCCGTAAAGTGTGGGAGCAGCTGGCCAACCTGGGCGTCACCGCGCTCGCCGTGCCGGAGCGGTTCGACGGCCTGGACGCCGGTCCGGTTGACCTGGTGGTCGCGCTGGAGCGGCTCGGACGCTGGTGTGTGCCGGGCCCGGTGACCGAATCCATAGCTGTGGCACCGGTTTTGCTGGCCAGTGAAGATCAGGCCGATCGCTGCGCCGCGCTGGCTTCCGGTGAGCTGATCGCCACTGTCGCGCTGCCTCCGCACACGCCGCGCGCGGTCGACGCTGACACAGCCGGGCTGGTCCTACGGGCGACCGACGGCGGCGTCACCGAGTGTGCGATCGGTGAACGGCACGAGTCCGTCGACCCCAGCCGCCGTCTTTTCGACGTGACACCGACCGGCGAATTCTGGCAAGCAGATGTGCAGCGCGCCTATGAGTTCGGCGCATTGGCCACCGCCGCGCAGCTGGTCGGCGCCGCCGAGGCGCTGCTGAACGC
>JBEKNM010000509.1:0-4014 GCA_049522835.1 Mycobacterium sp. | reverse complement strand
CCGTCGCTGTTCGGGGGTGTTGTAAGGCGTTCATGGTGATCCTGATGTGCAGACGATCACCGGCGCGTAGGGGCCTCGGAGCCAAGCTCCTCAAGTTCTGCAGCGGACAGCTGAACTCATCCCGAACCAGCTGAGATTCTCAGCACTTCCCAGGCTACACCCGTGGGGACGAGCCCGCCGAGTCCCGTTTGGGGCGTGCCGGGAACGGACCTCGGTCGCTTTATGGTCGTACAAATGTTGGTGCGGCGCAGTCGATCTCGCGCACGGACCAGACGGCACCGGTGGCAAGTGCGTGGGCGCGACGCTCAAAACTCTGCTGGGTCTGCTGGTCGGAGCATCGCAGCGTGTTTGCTGCGGCGAAAGACCCACGGAGACAGGGCAACTCGCGCAGTCGGGCCAGGATGTAGGGAGGGCAGCGTCACGCCACCGCTTCCATCACCCGTCTATCGCTCGTGACAATGTAGGTCTACGCTGCTCAATGACCGCCCCCGATTCGTACCGCCGCAAAAAAGGTCTGTGGATCTTTCGCCCGTCGTAGCTCTTGAGCGGCTCTCACGGACATGATCAAAGCACTCGTGACCCTGGTGACCGGTGGCGTGCTGTTTGCTGGGTTTTCGGGCCGGGCCGCCGTACTACACAATATTGCGGCCTGCACCGCCTTTTGCGGCTATGTGACCACCCGGGAGTTTGGGTGTGGCCTACACCGGTCGGTTAAATAGTTTGACCAGCTATCGGCAGTGAGCAGGTTCCGGCCGCCTCTACCGTGGAGCGGGTGACCCACCACCACTCGCAGGGTTTGTCGTCAGGCCCATCTCCCATAGATCCGCTGCCTGCCCGGATCGTCGTCGGGCTGCTGGCTGCGATCGGTGCAGCGGTAGTAGCCGGCGCGGTCTGGCTGTGGCCCAGCCACCAACATGTCGACATCCCCATGCCGTTCCAAAACGCGGCCGGCGGCGCGGTAAGCACGCAGAGCGCGCATGTGCTGTCCAGCGGATTAAGCGACTGCGGCAGCCCGTCGGCGGGTCAGGTACTTACCACTGCCCCGGCGCCGGCAAGCGCGGGCGCCGGGCGGTGCGTACAAACACTGCTCGCAATCGATTCCGGACCGAACGCCGGTGCGAACACCCTCTTGGAGTTCTCTCCCGGTCCGGGCCAGCCCGAATTCGCGGCGGGTGATCGCATCCGAGTCACGCGGCAGGTCGACGCAGAAGGCGCCACTAGCTACGCGTTTTATGACTTCGAACGTGGCTGGCCGCTGGTCGGGCTCGCCATCGCGTTCGCGGTGGTGATCGTGGCTGTGGCGCGCTGGCGCGGGTTGCTGGCGATGGTCGGCATTGTGGTCGCGTTTCTCGTGCTGGTGGTGTTTCTGCTGCCGGCGCTGCGTGACGGCGCACCCGCGGTTCCGGTGGCGCTGGTGGCATCCGCGGCGATCCTGTACGCAGTGATCTTTCTTGCGCACGGGGTCAACCTGCGGACCAGTGCTGCCCTGCTAGGCACCCTGTCGTCGTTGCTGCTGGCAGCTGGATTATCCTGGGCGGCAATCAAACTGGCTCATTTGACCGGGCTGTCAGACGAACAGAACGCCGCGGTTAGCGCATATCTGGGCAGTGTTTCGATCAGCGGCCTACTGCTCGCCGGGTTCATCATCGGATCGCTGGGTGTGCTCAACGACGTGACAGTGACACAGGCGTCGACGGTCTTCGAGCTAGCCCACGTGGGCGGCACGACCTCCCGGCGGGCAATTTTCCTGAGCGCGATCCGGGTGGGCCGCGATCACATCGCCAGCACGGTGTACACCCTGGTGCTGGCCTACGCCGGCAGTTCGCTGCCGCTGCTTTTGCTGTTCAGCGTCGCCAACCGATCGCTGGGTGACGTGCTGACCAGCGAGAGCGTGGCCATCGAACTCGTCCGCTCAGCGGTGGGCGGGATCGCGCTGGCGTTGTCGGTGCCGTTGACGACTGCGGTCGCGGCGGTGCTGGCCAAACCGGCCGAAATCAGCCCCGCTCCAGCAGTTCCAGCAAGTAGCCGCCATAACCGGACTTGACCAGGGTGCGCGCACGCTCCGCCAACTGCTCGCCGTCGATCCAGCCCCGCCGCCAGGCGACTTCCTCGGGAACGCTGACCTTCAAGCCCTGCCGTCGTTCCAGCGTGCGGACGTAGTCGCTGGCGTCTAGCAGCGAGTCGAACGTGCCCGTGTCCAGCCACGCCGTTCCGCGGGCCATCACCTCGACCGCCAGCCGGCCCCGGTTGAGATAGATCTGGTTGACCTCGGTGATCTCGTACTCGCCGCGCGCCGATTTCTTTAAACTCTTGGCGATCTCGATCACATCGTTGTCGTAGAAATACAGACCCGGCACCGCGTATTGAGACTTCGGTGTGGCCGGTTTCTCCTCTAGCGACAGCGCCATGCCATCAGGACTGAATTCGACGACACCGTAGGCCGACGGGTTGGCAACCCAATAGGCGAAGATGGCTCCACCGCTGACGGATTGGAAGCGACTCAGGCTGGTACCCATTCGGGGACCGTAGAAAATGTTGTCCCCCAACACCAAAGCGACCGAATCTTTGCCGATGTGGTTGGCGCCGAGCATAAATGCCTGCGCCAGACCGTCGGGCCTTTCTTGCACCAGGTAGCTGATGTCGATGCCGAATTGCGCGCCGTCGCCGAGGAGTCGCTGAAAGCCGGCCGCGTCGTGGGGGGTGGTGATCACCAAAATATCGCGGATGCCGGCCATCATCAGTGTGGACAACGGGTAGTAGATCATCGGTTTGTCGTAGACCGGCAGCAGTTGCTTGCTGATGCCCACGGTGATCGGATGCAAGCGCGTGCCCGAGCCGCCAGCCAAGATGATCCCGCGCATGTATGCCCCCTATTCGACGACGTCGGCCTCGGTGAGTTCGGTGGCCGCAAGCGCGGACGCCAAGTCCTGATGCCGGAATACCGAAGTGACATGGTCGTGGACCACCCGAAAAGCCGACGCGGCGTCGGTGGCCGCCCCGGGATTGTCCGGGGTGCTGACCTTCTGCTCGACGACAACGACACCGTCGTGCACGTAGATCCGGCCGAGCTCCGCTGTCGATTTGATCGAACTGGCCCACCTACGTAGCGCCTCGTGGCCCTGTGCGGCTCCGTGCGCGTCACCGATGTCGATATCGTCGCTGGACAAGGTCACCAACGTCTCGAGGTCGGCGGCATTGAGGGCGTCGTGCCACGCCAGAACGGTGGCGATCTCCGATGTGGTCATGATCTGCAAGTTACCGTGCGCCCGTGGCTACAGAGGCGTGCGGTCCAACCAGTTTTGCCACACCGAGTCGTCGCCGAACATCTCGATACCGGTCTCGGCCACCTCGACTCGGCGCACTATCGCGAGCAACAGCTCGAAGGCGCCGCCGCGTAGCGCCACGGCGCCTTTGCCGTGCTCGTGCGACCAGGTAATACCACCGTCGGAAATAGCGATCGTCCATTCCCCGGCTTCGCCCAGCCCAGGATCGGTGGCGTGCAAGTGCAGGCTGTTGCCGTCCTCCAGCGGCAGGGCTGCCCCGTCGCCTCCGGCCTGGATCTGGACGCGCTCGAGCCATTCGGTGATGGCATCGGCCGCGATATCGGGCTCGAGCGCGAAGTTACTGCCGATTGCGATGGCGGCGTCGGCCCGATGCACCGCCGTTTCGTGCAGCCGGCGCCGGATCCACCAATTCGCCGGGCGCGATCCCAGGAAAGTCCACACCGGCGTTTCCGCACCCGACAGCATGACGGCGTCAATCAGCCGCTGCGCACCGCCGAGCAGCCAAGAGCTGGCGTCGCCTGGGTCCGGCGGGGGTTTACCGCCTTCGACGCTGCGGGGATCGAGGAAGCGGTCGAGCCGATCGCGAACGATCTGCGCGGCCCAGCGATCACCACGCCCGACGTGGCGGAGCAGCTGCCCAAGGTTCCAGCCCGGGCACGTGGGCACCGGCCTGGAGTCGTCGAAATCGTGGAAAAGTTCCGAAAAAGCGCGGTTCTCCTCGATGAATGCG
>JBEKNM010000508.1:0-4018 GCA_049522835.1 Mycobacterium sp. | reverse complement strand
CGTGGCGAGGTCGGAGCGAAATTGGCCACCGAACTGCGCCGCGCTGACAGCGTCGTCATCGCATCTGCCAGCTACCATAGCGGGGTCCCCGGCCTAGTTAAGAATGCCCTCGATTACCTTGAGGACCTTCGCGTGGACGAGCGCCCGTACCTACAGGGAATGCCGGTCGGATTGATTGCCACAGGCGCGGGGTGGCAAGGCGCCGTCATGACGCTCGCGCAATTACGCGCCATAGTGCACGCTCTGCGCGGCTGGCCGACGCCTATGGGTGCAGCCATCAATTCGGCCGAGGTCAGCTTCGACGTTGACTTCCGCACCGACGATGCGCAGGTTTCGTTTCAACTCGAGACAATCGCCGATGACCTAGTTCGGTTCGGCAACAAGGTCTGACACGTAAGGCCCGGTTAATTGAGTGAGGAGGCCAAACAAAGTGATCACCTTAATGGTGCTGGCGCTGGTTATCGCCATGCTTTGCGGTGGTGAGCCGCCATTTCAGTCGTGGCTGGAGCGCCATGACGCCCAACGACACGCCAACGACTAGGAGGTTTCAACCGTGAAACCTGCAGGGGAGCAGAGCAAATGAAGGTTGTCGCAGACCGTACTCGTTGCGTGGGGGCGGGACAGTGCGTACTCGCCGCTCCTGAGGTGTTCGACCAAGACGATGACGAGGGCCTAGTCGTCCTTCTACAGGAAGAACCCAATGCCGAGTTGGTTGAGGGCGTGCGCGACGCAGTGAGCAGGTGTCCCTCGATGGCGATCGAAGCCCAGGAGATCTGAGGCGTGCGCAGGGTTCTCGTCGTTGGGGCGTCGGTCGCGGGCTTGACCGCCGCTGAGGAGCTTCGGCGCAAAGGCTTCGACGGAGAGCTCTGGATCGTGGGTGACGAGCCGCACCTTCCATACGACCGCCCGCCGCTGTCCAAGCAGGCCATGCTTGGCCCCTGGGGTATTGAACAGGCGCGCCTGCGTACGCGCGATGAGCTCGACAGCCTCGATGCGAATTGGCTTCTCGGCCGGCGTGCCGTCGCGCTGCGTACCTCGGCTGGTGTCGTGCAACTCGATGACGGGCGCGAGATCGGATGGGACGGACTCGTCATCGCCACAGGCGTGTCGTCGCGGCCGTTGCCGGGCATGACGGAGGGCGATCCGCGAAATGTGTATCCACTGCGCACGATAGACGATGCCTGTCGATTGCGGGTTGCTCTCGCTTCCGCCAGCCGGGTGGTGATAGTAGGTGGCGGGCTGATCGGAATGGAGGTCGCCGCTGCTGCGTCGGTAGGCGGTGTTGAGGTAGTCGTGGTGGAGGCGCTATCGGTGCCACTGAAGCGCGCGGTTGGTGCTGAGGTGGGTGAGCGAGTCAAGCAGCTGCACGAGCAGCGTGGCGTTGAACTTCGGCTCAGTTTAGGTGTTGCGGCGCTCGAGGTTCAACGCGGAATGGCCCGCAGCGTCGTGCTCACCGACGGCTCCGTTGAGCAAGCTGACGCCGTAGTTGTGGCGATTGGGTCCGTCCCCAACACTGATTGGCTTGCTGAAAGCGGACTGTACGTGGCGGACGGAGTCGTATGCAACGAGCACTGTCTGGCGGGTCCCGGCGTGGTGGCCGCGGGCGATGTCGCGCGGGTGTGGCAACCGGCACTGGGTCGGTCAGTGCGTTTCGAACATCGCACCAATGCGGCGGAGCAAGGTGCGGCAGCGGCGCGCTCGTTACTCGGGGAGCGAACGCCGTTTGCCCCGGTGCCGTACTTCTGGACAGAGCAATTCGACGTGCGCATTCGCGCATACGGCCTTGTGCACCCCGCAACGACGACTCGCATCGTGCCGGATCCGGCTCGCGACGATCGGTTCACCGCTGAGTTTTTCGAGGATAAAGATCTGGTGGGAGGACTGACCTGGAACGACGCGAAAGGCGCGCTGGCAATCCGGCGTCGACTGGCATCCAGCCCTCGATGGTCGACGCGGTCGGAAGCCCGAGCCGAAAGCGTCGGAGCTTCGCAGTGACGGCGTCAACGACGCTTGATACGGATGTCCTCGTCGTTGGCGGAGGTCCAGTCGGCTTGGCGCTGGCGGGTGACCTCGGCTGGCGCGGAATCGCCTGCATGCTCATCGAGCAGACGAATGGTGACATCGTCCAACCGAAGATGGACGGTGTCAACGTGCGCACGATGGAGTTCTGCCGTCGTTGGGGCATCGTGGACCGCATCAAGTCGTGCCCGTATCCACCGTCCTACCCGCAGGATATGGTTTACCTTACGAGCTTGACCGGCTTTGAACTTGGCCGCGAAGCGTTCCAGACCCCGTCAGGTGGCGTAGAAGATCGCCTATCAGGGCCGAGCCCCGAGGTACGCGTGCGGTGTCCGCAGAACATGTTCGATCCCATCCTGCGCGCCTTTGCGCACTCACATCCAACAGTCAGCCTTTGCTACGAGACCGAGTACCTTCAGCACACGCAAGACGAATCCGGCGTCACCGTGACGTTGCGTGCGATAAACGGAGACGCGTACACCGTCAACGCCAAGTGGTTGGTCGCCTGCGACGGGGCGAACAGCACGATCCGAGGTCAGCTCGACGTCCCCGTGGACGGGCTGGGCGTTCTGAACTACACCACAAACGTCATTTTTCGCTATCCAAACCTTTTCGGTGAGCACACAAAGGCACTCGGATACCGGCACATTTTTATCGGCCCGGAGGGCGCCTGGGCCACGCTGGTTGCCATCAACGGGGTCGACCAGTGGCGCGTCCAGCTGATCGGTAACGCTGAGCGCAGGGTTCTATCCGAGGTCGAGATCCTCGCCTCCATTCATCGGCTGCTGGGCAAACCGCTAGACGTCGAAATCCTTTCGGTTTTGCGGTGGTCGCGACGCGAACTGGTCGCCCAGCATTACCGCAAGGGCCGAGTCTTTCTCGCTGGTGACGCAGCGCACTGCACGTCGCCGACGGGCGGCTTCGGGATGAACCTAGGCATCGCCGATGCCGTCGATCTCGGCTGGAAGCTGCAAGCGGTTCTGCGTGGCTGGGCCGACGAGGAGATCCTGAACAGTTACGAGACCGAACGCAAACCGGTCGCGCAGCGCGCGGTGCGAGAGGCGAGCGGCAATATGCATCGCATGATGTCTGTACCTGCGAATCCTGCGCTGCTAGCACCAACCTATGACGGTGCGTTGGCTCGATACGAGGTCGGTCGGCGCTATTCGGCCACGATGCTCAGAGAGTGGTACAAGCTGGGAATCGATCTCGGCTACACCTACGCCGGATCGCCGATCATTCTCGACGAGGACGCGATCATGGAGTCGGCTGGCCGTGAGAAGGCAGGCCCGGCGGATCGCATTCGCCGCGTCCTCGCTGACCAGACCCCGATCAGCGCGGCCGCCCTACGGGACGTTCAGCGTCTTGTCGTTCATCTGAACGGGTCGTACGAGATTGCTCTTGACTGGGAGGAGCTTCCCGCGCACGAGGTGATGCTCTACGAGCAGAGCGCGCGACCAGGTTCCCGCGCACCGCACGTGTGGCTGGCCGACGGCCGCTCGACCCTCGATCTGTTCGGAAGGACGTATGTCTTGCTTCGGCTGGGCGCCGATGCGCCTGACCCCGAACCGCTCTGTCGCCAAGCCCAGGCTCGGCAGATTCCACTCACCGTAGCCGAACTTGACGAGCCTGCGGTGAGCCGGGCGTATGGCGCGAGTCTGGTATTAGTTCGACCTGACGGCCATGTCGCGTGGCGCGGCGGGATGTGGCCTGGTTCTGATCCGGGGGTTCTCGTGACCCTCATGTCTGGCGGCGCGCGGCAGCCCCAGGCTGCCGTAGCTGGCAATCAAGGTTGATCGTATGCGGGTGGCTTGGCGTTGCCATCGGGTCTAGTGTGAGGTGAGATCGTGTGCAGCCACGCTTTGCGTGGTGGTCGCGTCATGATGGAGTAGGAGCGAGCGGGTAACGATGAGCGCGGATCGCGGGCCCGCGACTGCGGCGGACGTTGAGTTCTTCCGGCAGGACCCTGCTGTCGAGAGGGCGTGGCGGCGGAGCTTCC
>JBEKNM010000507.1:0-4032 GCA_049522835.1 Mycobacterium sp. | reverse complement strand
GCCAGCACCACCGAAACCGGCGTCACCAACGAATTGCTGAAGCTCATCCCGTCGTTTCGCGAGCACGACGGGCGTCTGCTGGTGTGCGCCACCAATTCGGTTCACTCGCTTGACTCGGCGTTCCTGCGGCCCGGGCGCTTCGACTACGTCATTCCGGTCGGCCCGCCGGACCAGCCGGCCCGTATGGCGGTGTGGAAACGCTATCTCGGCGAGGCTAATTCAGGGATCGATGTTGACCAGCTGGTCGCGGCGACCGAGCTGTTCACCCCGGCCGACATCGAGTTCGCCGCCCGCAAGGGCGCGCAGGTGGCGTTCGATCGTGAGATGGTGCACGGCCGGGGAGAGCCCGCGACCATCGAGGACTATCTGATGGCGATCGGCGATGTCCGGCCGACTTTGACTGCTGCGATCCTGGCCGAATTCACTGAGGATAAAGCACAATTCGCCAGGTTGTAGTCCCGCTAGGATCGGCCCCGCCACCCAAGCGGATGATGGGCCGGGGGTTTGACGGCTTAAGCGAGTGCTTCTGTGGCGCAGACGCTAATCGGGCTTACGTCGGAACATCCCGCCGATCACATTCTGCGCGTCCTCGATGGCCTTCTTTTGGGCCTTCCACTGCCGTTCCGCCAGGTCCGTGATCGCTTTCCGTTGGGCGTTCCACTGCTGCTCGATCTGATCGGCGATCGCCTTGCGCAGAGCCTCCCACTGGTCCGCTGTCTTGACGCTCCGCTCCTGTCCGCGTTCGAGTAGCTCCGCGATCGCCTTCTGCTGAGCCTTCCACTGCTGCTCGATCAGGTCCCCGATCGCCTTCTGCTGGGCCTCCCACTGGTGTGCGATCTGGTCCTGAATCGCCTTCATATGCTTCTCGCTCTCCGTCACCAGCTCCTTGATCTGCTCAGAAAGCCCCTCGTCCGACTCTTTCGCCATGGTCTGCTTCTCCTCCGATTTAGGTGATCTCGCCCCGTTTTATGGTGGCACTGCACGGGCTGGGCTGCCACTAAATCCTGACCGGGTGGTTCCGCCCGCTCACCGTTTATTCGCCGCTTATGACCGATAAGCAACGACAATCACCGGCATTTAATCGCAACCATCAGACCACTAATTCGGTTGCAGGGCAACAGAGAACGGCAATCAACGACAACCATCCATAACGATGCACGGCTACCCGAAGGGTTGGAGGTTCGAGTCCTCCCGGGGGAGCCGTTTACTCCGAAGGCGGCTTTCTCACGGCTTTCTTAATGACCGGCGCTTTGACCGCCGTCGATGTGCAGAGTCTCGCCGGTGACGAACGTCGCGGTTTCCAAATAGCGAACTCCTTCGACAATGTCGGCGATGGAGCCCATTCGCCCCAGCGGGTGGTCGGCGGCGAGAGCGGCTGTGTCACCGCCGGCATGCAGCGGGGTGGCGATGTGGCCGGGGGAGATGGCGTTGACGCGGATTCGGTCGTGTGCGTATTCGATTGCCAGCGATTTGGTTGCCGCCGCCAGGGCTCCTTTGGTCAATGCGGTCAATCCGGCGGGGATCTTCGAGTTGGCCTGTTCAACCAGGGTGGTGGTCACGTTGAGCACGTGCCCGCCTTCGCCTTGGGCGAGCATTCGGGCGATGGCGCGCTGGGTGATGTGAAAGAAGCCGGTCACGTTCACCGCGGTGACGAACTCGTAGTCCGCCACGGTGTATTCGGTGAACGGTTTGGAGACAAAGACGCCGGCGTTGTTGATCAGGGTGTCCACCCGTCCGAATCGCTCCAACGCAGTGCTCATAATGCGGTCAGCGGTCGCGGGTTCGGCAATGTCACCAGCGACGGCGGCCACGCCGGGGTCATCACTGGGGGTGATCGATCGTGAGTTCGCGACGACCGCGTAGTCGAGCCCGCGGTAGGCATCGACCAGGGCGGCGCCGAACCCCTGTGACGCCCCGGTGATGATCGCGACTTTTTGGTTGGACGTGCCCGCGGCGGTCAATTTGTGCCTCCTTGGTTGGTCTGATGCCGGGAGCTGCCCGGGTTGCTCATTATCTCCGCGTCTGGCCGAGCGATAGTTTTGTCGAATTTTAGGGTTCCTGGTTGCATATATCTTGTGGTGGCAGTTGGGCCGCAGTCCGAGCGGTTCGCGGAGGGTTCTATCGACTGGGCCGACGGCGTGTTGATCGTCATCGATCAACGCCGGCTGCCGCACGAGCTGCGCCGGCTACAGATCACAACGGTCGATGAGGTCATCGACGCGATCAAAACCCTGGCGATTCGGGGAGCACCCGCGATCGGGGTATCGGGAGCGTTCGGTGTTGTATTGGCCGCATTCGCTTACCCAGGAGATGGTGAGAAGGTCAAACAGGAGGCTGCGCGGATTGCCTCGGCGCGGCCCACCGCGGTGAATCTGGCCTGGGGTGTACAGCGGGCGCTGGCCAAGCTGCCCGACGGTCCGCAGGCCGTGCTGGAAGAGGCCCTGCAGATGTTGACCGAGGACGCCAAGGTCAACCGGGCCGCTGCGACCCATGCGGCCGACTTGATCCAGCGCTTGTGCGCGGATCGGCCGCTGCGCATTCTGACCCACTGCAACACCGGGCGACTTGCCACGACTGCGTTCGGTACCGCGCTCGGTGCGTTGCGGGTGCTGCATGGGCGCGGGCGGATCGAGAACGTCTTGGTCGATGAGACGCGCCCGCTGCTGCAGGGCGCCCGGCTGACCACCTGGGAGTTGGCCGAGGCCGGCATCCCGCACCGGCTCACAATCGATTCGGCCGCGGCCTGGGCGATGGCCACCGGGCAAGTTGACTGCGTGATCGTGGGAGCGGACCGCATCGTCGCCGACGGTTCGGTCGCCAACAAGATCGGCACTTACGCACTCGCCGTAGCAGCTCACCGGCACGGTATCCCGTTCGTGGTAGTCGCGCCCGAGTCGACCCGCGATCTGGCCACCCCGACGGGAAACGGGATCGTCGTGGAAGAGCGGTCCGCGGCCGAGATCACCCACGTCGGTGGCATCGCCACCGCGCCTGAGGGCACCGCCGTCTTCAACCCCGCCTTCGACGTCACCCCTCCCGAACTGGTCACCGCGATCGTCACTGAGATCGGCGCGGTTGAACAGCCCTTCGCACCGAACAACCCTGTTGCACAACGGGTTGCCGATATCGCTCGCGGCCTGTATGCGCGCGGTTGGATGCCGGGCACGGCCGGCAATATCTCGGTGCGAACCGGCGACGCCGCAGTGATCACCGGTAGCGGGCTGTCCAAGGGGGAGCTCACCGAGCACGACATGGTGACCGTGACTATCGCTGACTCCCAGCCGGTGTCGGGTGCCCGCCGTCCGTCGGCAGAGACCACCATCCACACCGCCATCTACCGGGCTACCGGCGCCGACGCGGTAGTGCACGTGCACCCCCCGCATGCGACCGCCCAGTCGTTCGACGCGCCGGATGTGCTGCGGTTCAGTGGCTACGAGCTCATCAAGGGGCTCGGGACGTCGGAAACCATCGATATCCCGGTCTTTGTCAATCACTCCGACGTTGCCCGCATCGGTGCCGACATCGAGCGTCATCTGACCGAGAATCCGGATGCCGCGCCGGTGTTGTTCATTGCCGGCCACGGCATCACCGCGTGGGGCGCCGACCTTGCGCAGGCCCGCGACCGCGCGGAGTGTCTGGAGGCGATGTGCGAGTTGGCGACGCTGACCGGTCGCCGCGAGATCGGGTCACCCGTTGAAGGGGGGCAGTCGACATGACCATCCTGCAGGTCATGGCCGATGGTGATGCCGCCGAGGTGCGGCTGCGCACCGCCGATCCGGGTGTGATCGGCGTCGAACTCGCCAGGCGCGGAATAGTTTTCGATCGCTGGCCCACGATGCCCGGTCTCGGCGCGGCGACACCGACCGCCGAGATCCTCGCCGACTATTCCGACCGCGTCACCGGACTCAACTCCGACGGCCGCTACAAATACATTGACGTGGCCCGGCTACAGCCCGACGACAGCGACCCGCGGTGGCCTGATACGGCCAAAGCAGCCCGCGAAAAGTTCGTGTCCGAGCATCGCCACGCCGA
>JBEKNM010000506.1:0-4034 GCA_049522835.1 Mycobacterium sp. | reverse complement strand
GACGTACATCTGTGCTTGGGCTGCGACCCGCGCGAACAGGCCGGCGTCGGCAGGAATCGCCGCCGTCAACCCCGCGATGATCTGGTTGAACCGGTACAAGCCCCACGCGGTTAGCGCCGCCACACCAATCAACATGCCGGTCATCCGCGCTACCACAACCGCCGCCGAGGCGATGCCATGCTGTGCCGCGGGGACAACCCGCAGGGCGGCCGACGACAGTGGCCCGATAACCAGACCGAGCCCGAGACCGGCCACCAGTAGGTCGGCGTGCATGGCCGGCACGCTGAACAACCCGAAAATGTTGTGCCGGTACGTCAGCAGATCAACCGGCCAGTGTGAAACCAGCCAATAGCCAAAGGCGGCGATGAGCAGCCCGGCGAAGGTCATCGCACGGTCGCCGGCCCTGGTGGCGATCCACCCGCCCAGTAGCGCGCCGATCGGCAGTGCGATGAGGAACCAGAGCAGCATGCCCGCCGCTTGGTTCTGGTTCATTTGCAGGACCCCCTGGCCGAACAGCTCCACATTGACCAGCGTCACCATCAGCGCCGCGCCCGCGGCAACCGAGGCGCCGAGCGCAGCCAGGAATGGCCGGAAGTGCACCCCGGCCGGTTCAATCAGCTTGGTGCGCGAGAAGCGCTCCCAGACCACGAATACCACCGCGGTAAAGATCGCCGCGCCCACTAGGGGTAAGCCATAGCTCGGCAGCACCTGCTTGCCGTCGGGTGCCGGGTTGTACAGGCCGATGACTGCCAGCCCCAGCGTGACAGCCAACAACACACCGCCGACGAGGTCGATCTTCTCCGGCGCCTCAGTGCGTTTGCGCGACGGCAGGCTGAACTGGATCATCAGCATGGCGATCAAGGTCAGCGGGACGTTGATCCAGAACACGTACTTCCAGTCGTGGAACATCCAGACGATGAAGATCCCGTACAGCGGGCCCAGCACGCTGCCGAGCTCCTGCGCGGCACCGATGCCGCCGAGCACGCCGGCGCGGTTGCGTTGTGCCCACAAATCGGCGCCCAAGGCGAGGGTGACCGGCAGCAATGCACCGCTGGCCACGCCCTGGACGGTGCGGCCGGCGATCAGCAGATGGAAATCGCCGAGGTGCCCGGCCCATCCGGTCACCAGCGAGCCGACCATGAACAAGGCCAGGCTGACCTGTAGCAGCAGCTTGCGGCCGAACCGGTCCGACGCGCGGCCGAGCAGCGGCATCGCGGCGATGTAGCCCAGCAGGTACATCGTGACGATCCAGGTGATGCGTTGCAGCTGGTTGATCGGAATCCCGACGTCTTGCATGATGTCGCGCATGATCGTGACGACGACATAGGTGTCAAGGGCGCCCAGCAGAACTGCGAGGCTGCTCGCTCCGATCGCGAATACGCGCCCGTACCCCCTACTCATTGGTTCACCGGGGGCTTGGTGACGGTGACGGGCTGGCCCCAATTCGACAAGGTCATCTGGACGGAATTGCCAGAACTTTTCTGCAGATTGGCCTGAACCAGCTGATGGTCGCCGGTCTCCTGGATCCAGACGGTGCTTGGGGTCGGCTGCGATGCGCTGAAGGGCGGCGCAATCTTGTTCACGGCGTCTGCCGAGACAGTGCCGCTGATGCGGATGGTGCTCTGGCCGTTAATGGTGTCGCGGCCCTCGGCTTTGGCGTTGGTGAAATTCGCCAGCACGTTGCTCACGCCGGTGTCCGGATTCAGGATCACCGAGACGTCGTAGATGTCGGAGGCCTTACCGAAGTCGCTCCACTTGTTCGGGGTCAGAGTCGCGTACAGGTCCCCGTCGACGACCGCGAAGTCGGCTTGAAGGTCGGACCCTCCGAGTGTGAGGGTGGTGTTCCCCGACGCGGCGGTCGCCGGGGTCGTGGTGAGATCACCGGTCAGCACCTTGATGGGCATTCCAGGAACCTTGCCTTGCACCGTGAGCACCACGTGCGCGCTTTTGACGTTCTTGCTGGTGTCGGCGGATTGCTTGACCAGTGTGGTGGCGTCAGGCAATGGTGCGTTGCTCTGCGGCGAGCCCGACGAGCAGCCAGCGATCAGGCCGGTGGCGATGCTCAGGGAGGCGAGGACGGCCGATAGGCGGCGGCGGGTCTGCATACCCTGCATCGTAGAGGGTGCCAGTGGCCGGGTTCCGGAACGCGGCGCGCGGGTCCGGCGAAAAACGCGCTTGTAGTCTCCAATCAGCGGCCGACAAGGGGCCGGTTAGCCTGGTGGAATGTTCACCGGAATTGTCGAGGAACTCGGAGAGGTGACCGGCCGGGACGCCCTTGCCGATGCCGCACGCCTGACCATCCGCGGTCCCGTAGTCACGGGCGATGCCGGCCACGGTGATTCGATCGCCGTCAACGGCGTGTGCCTGACCGTTGTCGAGGTACTACCCGACGGCCAATTCAAGGCCGATGTGATGGCCGAGACCCTGAACCGGTCGACCCTGGGCGACCTGCACGTCGGCAATCGGGTGAACCTGGAGCGCGCCGCGGCAGTCAACAGCCGGCTTGGCGGGCACATCGTGCAGGGGCACGTGGACGGCACCGGCGAGGTGGTCGCCCGCGCACCCTCCGAGCATTGGGAAGTTGTGCGTATCCAGATGCCCGCGGAGGTGGCACGCTATGTCGTCGAGAAGGGGTCGATCACCGTCGATGGGATCTCTCTCACAGTCTCCGGCCTGGGCGCCGAACCGCGGGACTGGTTCGAGGTCTCGCTGATCCCGACCACCCGGGAACTGACCACCTTGGGCACTGCTCCGGTTGGTTCCCAGGTAAACCTCGAGGTTGACGTCATCGCCAAGTACGTTGAACGGCTGCTGCAGACCTCGCCCACCGGGAAGGTGACCAGCTAGCTGCCCGCGCGGCTTCATATTGCTCGATCAGCATCAATGAGCACTCGCAATAACTGGGACGTCGCGGTGGTTCATACTGAATGCAACACGTGGGCTTCGCGTGACCCGGTATTACAGCAAGGTAGCGACGATGACGAGGCTGGACTCCGTCGAACGGGCGATCGCCGATATAGCGGCGGGCAAGGCCGTCGTCGTCATCGATGACGAGGAACGCGAGAACGAAGGCGATCTGATCTTCGCCGCCGAAAAGGCGACACCGGAGATGGTGGCCTTCATGGTCCGCTACACCTCGGGATACCTGTGCGTACCGCTGGACGGTGCGATCTGCGACCGACTGGGCCTGCTACCGATGTACGCGGTGAACCAGGACAAGCACGGGACTGCCTACACCGTCACTGTCGATGCAAGAAATGGCGTCGGCACCGGCATTTCGGCTTCCGATCGGGCTACCACTATGCGCTTGCTGGCCGATCCCACCAGCATCGCCGATGAGTTCACCCGTCCCGGTCACGTGGTTCCGTTGCGCGCCAAGGACGGCGGCGTGTTGCGGCGCCCCGGCCACACCGAGGCCGCGGTTGATCTGGCCCGGATGGCGGGGCTGCGACCGGCTGGTGCGATCTGCGAGATCGTCAGCCAGAAGGACGAGGGCTCGATGGCCCAGACCGATGAATTGCGGGTATTCGCCGACGAGCACGGTCTGGCGCTGATCACCATCGCCGACATCATCGAATGGCGGCGCAAGCACGAGAAGCACATCGAGCGGATTGCCGAAGCGCGGATCCCGACCCGGCACGGAGAGTTTCGCGCCATCGGCTACTCCAGCATTTATGAGGACGTCGAACATGTGGCGCTGGTGCGCGGCGATATCGCCGGGCCGACCGGCGACGGTGACGACGTGCTGGTCCGCGTGCACTCCGAATGCCTGACTGGTGACGTTTTCGGCTCTCGGCGTTGCGACTGCGGGCCTCAGCTGGACGCCGCGATGGCGATGGTCGCGCGAGAGGGGCGCGGCGTGGTGCTGTACATGCGTGGCCATGAGGGCCGCGGCATCGGCCTGATGCACAAACTGCAGGCCTACCAGCTGCAGGACGCCGGCGCCGACACTGTGGACGCCAATCTCAAGCTCGGATTGCCGGCCGATGCAAGGGATTACGGAATTGGCGCGCAGATTCTCGTCGACCTCGGCG
>JBEKNM010000505.1:0-4036 GCA_049522835.1 Mycobacterium sp. | reverse complement strand
TATGACGGACAGGGAAAGGACAGCGTTGTGAAGAAGGTTCTCATCACCGGGTCGGGGACTGGATTCGGATACGAAGTGGCAATGCGCCTGGCCGAAAAAGGGTTTGACGTGATCGCCGCAGTCGAGATCTGGGCCCAGGTGAAAACCTTGAAGCGCCAGGCGGCCGAGCGGGGGGTCAACCTCCAGGTCGAAAAGCTAGACGTGACCGACGCTGGAGACCGTAAGAAAGCACTGACGTGGGATGTTGAAATCCTAGTCAACAACGCGGGCGTCGGCGAGGGTGGTTCGACCCTCGACATTCCAGCAGCCAACATGCGCCGAGAATTCGAGGTGAACGTCATTGGCCCGCTGCTGTTGACCCAGGGGATCGCCAAGCAGATGGTCGCGCGGGGCGAGGGTCGCATCGTGTGGGTGTCGTCGCGGGAGGGATTAAACGTCAATCCCTTCACCGGTATCTACGCCGCGTCGAAGCACGCCGTCGAAGCCATCGCCGAGACCATGGCCAACGAGCTGCAGGAATTCAACATCGAGGTGGCGACGGTCAACCCGGGCCCATTCCTGACCGGTTTTAACGACCGGATGTTCCAGACCTGGCAGAGCTGGGAGGACGACGGCTCGGACCGACTCTTCGACTACTCGAAACTTGCCTTCCCCAGAGCACAATTCGACCCCGAGCCGGTGTACGCCACGATGACAGCGGTCGCCGCGGGCGAGATCGACACCTACCGCAACCTGGAGCCTCAATCGATGATCGACGAGACCAAACGCCTCATCGAGGCCCCCTGGAACCGGAAGACAAAAGATGGCCTGGGTAAGCGGCCAGACAACTTGCAGGCCGCATTCGACATGGAACCGGAGACCCCCGTCTCCAACTAGACGGCCTTCAACGCACAGTTTGCGTACGCGCGAGACTACCTCACGCCGCAAACGCCATGGATGTGCTAGCCCCCGGGAACGTCATTGCCGAAGGGGAAACTCCACAGCTTCAATGAGCTGACCCGCGAGCGATTGGCTAGAACGCAACCGGCTCATAGGAAACACGTGGCAAGCATTTTCCGATCTATATGGCGGATCCATTGTTTCTGTCGGCCGCACCGGTCCCCGATGTGACGTCCTCGCTTAGCGAGGGCTATTTCATCACGTGACAGCGCATCGTGCTAACGAAAAATGCTGCGCGCTATAGCGACCGGGAACATCGGGCAGGGTTGACCGCATAGCGGACCGGTTTTTCCCACACCAAGCACGCAGGGTCTTCTTCGACTGCGCCTCAAACAAAGTAACGGCACACGCGGTCATAAGGTCGAGTCGATGGTTGTGGCGCTGGCGTCGGTAGGTTAGCCGGGTTTGCTGGGTCGGGCGCGCCAAAACCAACCACACCGCTCCGCTGACGGTGTTGCAGCCAATGCCAAAAGTGGTCGGCGATCGAGGCAGCTGCTGGACTGGTAATCAGTAGCGTGATTGGTCATCATCACCACCCGTGAGTTGCCGGCTCGGGCGAACTAAATGGCGTGCACTGCAAGGCGATCGCTTAACCTTCACACACCGATACCTCGGCTGTGGATGGCCGCAACGAACGGCTGTTGACTAGCAATCAGGCCTCTGCTGTTGCTGTGGGGACACCAATCCCGGGATCGATCTGTGCCGGTCCCTTGGCCGAGGGACGAATGTCAATGTCGAATATCTCGGTAGGGATGTACACCGTTGAACACGAGTTTGGGATGTCGACTACGCCGGACAGCCTGCCCTCGATCGGCGCCGAACCCAGAATCATGTAGGCCTGGATGCGGCTGTAGCCGAACTTGGACAGGTAGTCGATGGCGTGCAGACACGCCCGTTGGTAAGACAGGTGCGAGTCCAAGTAATGCTGGACACCATCGAGCGTGACCGACGTTCCGGAGAACGCCAGCCATTGGCTAAATTGCGGATTGACGTTGCCCGGCATGAAGATCGCGTTCTCGCTGACGCCGTAGGTTTCCATCCCGCCCTTGATCAGGTCGACGTGGAGATCCAGAAACCCACCCATCTCAATGGCACCGCAGAAGGTGATCTCTCCGTCGCCCTGGGAGAAGTGCAGGTCACCCATGGACAGGTTCGCGCCGTCGACGAACACCGGGTAGAACACCCTGGTGCCTTTGGTGAAATTCTTGATGTCCTGGTTGCCGCCATTCTCCCGCGGCGGAGCGGTGCGGGCCGCCTCGGCAGCGACCCGGTCGAATTCCTCGCCGCAGAGGCTGCCGAGGATCGCAGAATCCGGCAGGGGTGGCAGCGCCAGCGGTGGCACCCGGTCAGGGTTGGTGTCAATGAGGGCCTGCTCGCGGGCGTTCCACTTCGCCAGCAGCTGCGCCGAGGGCGCGGTCCCCATGAGCCCGGGATGCACAATGCCGGTGTAGGCGACTCCCGGCACGTGCCGTGATGTGGCCACACCACCCTGGAAGTCCCAAATCACCTTGTAGGCATCGGGGAAGTGCTCGGTGAGGAATCCACCGCCGTTTTGCGTTGCGAATACCCCGGTGTAGCCCCAGCCTTGGCCGGCCAGCGGCCCCGAGTCCTCCTGCGGGATGGGTCCGACGTCGAGAATGTCAACGATGAGTAGGTCGCCGGGCTTGGCGCCCTCCACAGCGATAGGCCCGCTGAGCACGTGCACCGCGGCAAGTGGCGCATCCAAAATATCCCCAGCGGAGTCGTCGTTTCGGATCGCGCCGTCGAACCACTCACGGCAATGGACCCGGAATGTGTCCCCGGGTTTGACGTGTACCTGAGCCGGGATCGCCCAGTGCCACCGATTGTGTCCGACGATGCGCTGGTCGGTGAACTTCTTCGTGGAATCGAGGGGAAACACTACCTGTGGCATAAGGTCTCCATGCCTGTTGTTGTCTCTGAATCCGCTATGACCGTCAGATCGAAGTATGCAGTACATCGACGATACCTGCAGGGGCGCAACGGTTTTTGCCAAGCACGAACCACGGTCCCAGATGCTCCCGACGGGCCGGCGCGTGTGTTTACGGCCGCGGCAGGTGCCGCCAAGCGGGGTTCTGTCGCGCCGGCGAATTTTGGCTGCGGACGGACCGTGGCGGCAGAGCCGGCACCACGTCGGGTTCGTCGCGCGATTTCTCTGTTCGGTCGATCGCGGCCCGCAACGCACGAGGCGCCAGCGACAGCATCGGCGCGCGAAAGACCCGATCTGCCTCGTTGTTACACACCGGACACACCGATTTGGTTGGCGCCGTTCCTAACGGACGGCTGACGTCGAAGTCGCCGTCTTGGACGCATCGGTACCCATATGTGGCCATAGGACCATTGTCTGATGGCTGACCCACCTCTGCAGCCCTGGCAGCGTGACCGGATCGCTGGCGCAAGCCCATCCAGCCCGGAACGTCTGAGTACGTTATGGGCCGGCGAAGCGACGACACCACAGGCTACGTGCCACTCAATCGTGTCCCAGTCACGTGCCGCCGGTCCGGCTACGCTGCGGAGCATCAGCACGACGTCAGTAGCGATCGAGCTCGATCAACCGCTCGTCACTGATCCCGAAGTGATGCGCGATCTCGTGGAGCACGACGTGTCTGACCTCGCGGCGCAGACGATCGGCGTCGCCGGTAGTGAGTCTCGTGATCGGCCCGCGGAAGATGCTGATCTTGTCGGGAAGCACCCCGCTGTACGTGCTGCTCCTTCGCGGCAGAGGTACGCCGCGGTACAGACCGAGCAGCGGCCGCCCGGCGGGAGGCTCGTCCTCGACGACGATCTCGACGTTGCTCATGGCCCCACGGAGATCGGCCGGCAATGAGCTCAGCGCGTCGTTGACGGCCTCTTCGAATGGATCATTGAGCCCCGGCTCCGAACGCACATCCATCTCCGCAATGGTGCCAGAATCGGTTGGGACGAGCGTCAGCCTGTCGGATCGGGCGTCCGGTTGGGAAAGTCAGGCCGCGTCATAACGGTTACTGTGTCCCGCCGAGTCGGATGCACTCTTGCCGCCGGCCGTATTGTGAACGGATTTGCGAACGAAACTTGGGTCATGGCTCACGGACCACGGGTC
>JBEKNM010000504.1:0-4055 GCA_049522835.1 Mycobacterium sp. | reverse complement strand
CACCTGACCGACAGCTTTCTCGGACAGGCGTGGCCGGTGACCCGCGCCGGCAACGACAACGCGGTCATCCTGCACACGGCGGGCACGACCGGGGCGCCCAAGGGGGCCCAACTCACCCACAGCAACCTGGTCAGCAACCAAGCCGTCATTGCGCGCAGGCTGCTCGGCCTTGGACCCGACGACGTCGTACTGGTTTGCCTGCCACTGTCTCACGCGTTCGGGATGACATCCGGTCTGGGCGCAGCTATCTCGAACGGCGCGACACTGGCGCTGCTTCCCAGATTCGACCCCGGCAGAGCGCTGGAAATGCTTGCTGCCGAACGGGCCACGGTACTCGAGGGTCTTCCCCACATGTACGCAGCGATACTGAGTGCCGCCCGCGGCCACGACCTAGACTTCGGTTCGCTACGGGTGTGTACCTCCCCGGGTGAGCCGATGCCGGCGGAGCTGCTACATCGGTTCGAGGACAGGTTCGACTGCACCGTCCTCGAGGGCTACGGGCTGCCAGAAACGTCCGGGACCGCGTGCTCCAACCGTCCCGGCGCAGCGCGCAAGGTGGGTTCGATCGGCACGCCCATCGAAGGCGTGCAGATGCGGGTGGTCGACGAGCACGCCACCGAGGTGCCGACCAGGACTCCCGGCGAGATCCAAGTCCGCGGCCACAACGTGATGAAGGGCTACTGGGATTTTGCGGAGGACACCGCTCCCGCCGTTGTCGATGGCTGGTTTTCGACTGGCGACATCGGCCTGGTCGACGAGGACGGCTACTTCTTCATCATCGCCCACAAGGACATCTCTACTTGAGCCATTCGACCACGACAGTTCCAACCCGTGTGGTCTGGCACAACGACAGTTGCCGATCGTTGGTGCTCAGGACATCGACTTCGTCGGATGTTCTCCGGATGATTAAGGGACCGGGGCCGTTGCGTCTCGACTCACAACAAGGGGATTGATTGTGAATGCGGCAGAAAAGCTGGCGAAAGACATAGTTGCCAATTACGACAATCCGTCAAAGGGCAGCACGATAGACGTACCCGCACATGTTGAGTCCTTACTGCAAAATTTAGGGGCAACAACGTCGGATTCCGGTGGCAAGGTCACCTATTACGGATCGGATCCCATCACCCCGGATCGATTGCCGTACGGAACTATCAGCGCAATCCCGCTCGCGGCCAAGGCGATTCTGATAGCAAAGATCTGGAAGGAGCGTACCGGCGAGGGGCAGGATATTCACGTCGACGTGCGTAAGTCATTGCGGCGCCTCACCCCGTTCCTCGAAGGGAAGTGGGAACTAGTCAATGGATTCCCCGGACGCACCGATCCATGCAGCCCATTCTCCGGCGGTCCGGATATTGTTCCCACCAGGGACGGCAAGTGGATTATGTTCGCCGAGATCTATCCCGGTTTACGCCAGCACGCACTCGATCTCCTAAAACCCAGGGGCGGCTCCTATGAAGCGCTGCGCGACGCGGTAAAAGAGTGGGACGGGGAGGAACTCGAAGCAGCCGGCGAGAAAGCGGGCGTTCCCATGCCGCTGGCCCGCAACATCAAAGACGTGCTGAAGATGGATGCCTTCACCAAGAACCTGGGGCTGATGCCCCTGGTCAGCGTCGAGAAAGTCGGCGAAAGCGATCCAATACCATTCACACCCAATCCGACGACACCGCTCGACGGCGTCCGCCTACTCTCATCAAGCCACGTCATTGCAGCCCCCTCGATCGGTCGCGCCATGGCCCTGCACGGCGCCGACGCGCTCAACGTGTGGCGGCCATCCGATGTCGAGCACACACTCTGGCACTACACCTCGCACGTCGGAGTGCGCTCCACCATGCTGGAGTTGGCTGACAAGCAAGGCCATGCGAAGTTCCGCGAGCTCCTTTCCCAGGCCGACGTATTGGTCACGAATCGCCGTTCGGGATGGCGGGAGCGATTCAACTTCACGTCGGAGGAAGTGATCAAAGAACGCCCCGGCCTGATCGATACCCAGATCACCTGGGCCGGTGAAACCGGACAGTGGTCGAATCGCGTCGGCTTCGACGTCACGGCCACTTTCGCGTTGGGCCTGGACAACATTGAGGGGAGCGACGACAAGCCGGTACATCCGTCGATCTACGTGGCTTGCGACTACGCGGCAGGCTGGCTCGCAACCTGCGGCATCCTGTCGGCCCTGCTGCGGCGCGCGAAAGAGGGCGGAAGCTACCGCGTCAGAGTTTCGTTGGTACGCACGGCTCTCTGGCTTCCTGAGTTGGGGATCTTCGATCGCGACTACGCGAAAAAGACAGCCGGCTCAAATGACGAACACCTCTATCCGGATCCCGATGGATTCGTTGTCGACACGCCAATGGGTCGCTATACCGGCGTCAAGGAAATGATCGAGATGTCCAAAACGCCAGGAGAATACAAGTATCCACTCACTCCGTTGGGTTCATGGCAGCCAAGCTGGCTCTGACGGGCATCGGTGTCTCGCCGTCTACCCGTTGGCCATCAGATGAGCCGGCGGTAGACCTCGAACGCCAAACACAGTTCTGCGATATCCCTTGGGCGCGAGAAAGATAGTCGGGTCCGCTTCTCGATCCGGTGCAATCGGTACCGGACGGTGTTGGGGTGGCAACAAAGTCGCTCAGCAGTGCCCCCCACCGAGGCGTCGGTCTCCTGCCACACCCGAAATGTCTCGAATAGGATTTCGCGCTCCTCGTCGGGAAGGTCGTCAAAACAGGCCAAAATCGTGCCGGCCGATTTGACCATCGCCTCCGGAGCCGCGAGTGTGGCCGTGGCCAAAATGCTGCCGTCGAACACCGCAATTGGGGACGTGGAGTTGGACTGACCCAGCAGGGTCATCTTGGCGAAGTGCAAAGCCTGCCGGGTCTCGCGCAGGTCGTTGAATCGCGCGCTGACTCCGACGCGGTCGACTGCTATGCGAGACACCAAGGCGACAACCTTGTCGAATTGCTGCTCGGAGGCGACGTGCACAATCCCGATCTGCCAGTCGGGCAGCAGCCGCCATGCCGAATACACATCCAGGCTGCGCAACTTCGACTCGATGCCCCGCAGCGCGTCGGTGCCACCAGAGCGAACCTCGGCGGCAACAAGAACGAAGGGACCATCCTTGGGCAGCCGCAGACAGCCGGCGACCTCGCTCAGGCTGCAGTCGTCCAAGACTCGGCCCTCGAGCAGCGAGTCCATCAACGACGGGCCCCGCGACGTGTCGTCGAACAGTTGCCGTTTCTGCTCGTCGCGGTATCCGGCCACGAGGGCGACACCGATCAACTCGGCGAGGCCGCCGATGCGGGCCTCGGTGTCGGCCGGCATCGGCCCGGGCTCAACCGAACCCACCGCCGCGAGGCCCCACACGCGTCCATCGACGATGACTGGCACGCCCACAGCCGCGCGCACGCCCACCTCCTGGACTCGCGTGGCGAGTGATCCGGCGACGTTGTCATAGCTGTCCATCCGGGCAGGCCTCCCGGTGCGTTGCACCATCGCTGCGAGGGTGCCGCCGTCTATCGGGGTTCGGGTGCCAACGGGCCACTTCGCCAGCTGCATTCCAGGATGTTCGGCTGCGGCCACTTTCGTGATTTCGTCGTTGGACTCGTAGCGCCATAGACCGGCGGTCTGTGCGGGCACACATCGGCGCATCTCGTCGACGGCCGCTTCGAACACCTCCGCCGGTTCAACCCCGCGGGCCACCAGCGTGGCCAGTCGGCGCAAGGCCGCCTGCTCGGCGGCGAGCCGGCGATAATCCTCATATAGCTGGGGGCTGGCCCGTGACAAACCGGGTTGCCCGGCTGCGGGTTCGCGGGTGGTGAGAAGTTCGTCCATGGCTCGCTCCTGGGGATTATCGATAGTCGTAGCCACGTGGTTGACAGTCTGCTCGGCTGCCAAGAACTCACCGCGTCATTTGTCGAGCATCGGTGACACGTATGCAGGCGAAGCGCTACCAACACCATGGCCGGGAACCGTGTTGCTGTCTATGTCACCGGTTACACGATCGGAGGCCCCCGACTGTGTCTGGTCACAACGGCGCACGGCGCGGCTTCGGCTAACCGCTCACATCC